>NZ_MIJE01000035.1 GCF_001730225.1 Desulfuribacillus alkaliarsenatis
TTAGATATTTTGACATGACTGCTCTCCTCAATTCATTGCCACCAGCTATTTAAACGTACCAGTGACTATGATGGAAAGCAATTAATAAAAAAGAGGAAAACTGATTTTCTTTCAGTCTTCCTTAATGTTTATATAACTATCTCTATTAATTTGTAATGTAAAAATCCATACAGGTGGATACCGATATCCACAAGTAGTTATTACCCCGGGTTTACCTAACTGATATGGAAATTCATTTTACAATTGAGGGATAGATAAGATTATAATCAGCTATATAAACACATCTTTTCGCGCATAAAAATATGTTAGACTTATATATGGGGGGTTATCTAGTGGAGAATTTAAACAGTTGTTTATATAAGCTAGAGCTACAAGACCTAGACAGAGCGGCAGAAGTTATAATGGAAGCGTTCAAAGATTATCCTTTTTCGATGTTAAAAAAATAAAAAAAAGTTTAGTACATAGAGGAGAAGGACATAAAATGAGGAGCGGGAGCATGAAAAGGATTGGGATTCGAGTTATTATTCTAGCATTACTAATTAACATTCTAGCAGCTAATATTGTACTAGCTAACGCAGGACCGACTTACTGGCAGGGCTATCCTGCTTCAGAAATCCTAGTTGTTGATGAAAATAGTCCAATTAAAGTTATCAGAGAGAATTTAGTGTTTGATTTGCGTGATATTGACAGACTTGATTTTGCAATACATGGACAAGTAACAGCTACCTATGAAATGCTCAATACATCTAGTAACTCACAGTCAGTGCAAATGGCGTTTCCATTAGTCAGTACGATTAACAATTTATATAATAGTGATATTATTGTTCAAGTTGATGGAGTGGATATTCCTTTCGATGTATACGCTGGTGATGATGTGAGTACATTTGGGAACCGTTTTAACGGGAGCATTGATGAACAATTTTCATTTGACAATATTGTTAAAGGAATTACGAACAAGAAGTATCAGGCTAAGAATTTTGCAAAAGGACAGAAGGGTACACTATATAAAATTATAGTTCAATCGACAACTGAAGATAGAGTCAATTTTGCAATAGATTTAGAATATGACAGTGAAAAAACAAAGATTCTCGCAGATGGGTTTAACAGCTATGGTGGAAGAGAAAGTAAAGTAACCCTCGGTTCGAGAGTATCTGAGCCAAAAGAGTTAGAGGTATTTGTGCTTGGTGACCCTGTTCAACTAGAGGTATCTGCTGATATTGATGGGAAGCAAAAGCAAGAAGGAGACTTTAATCTGTATGAAATTATTGAGCAAGAAGTTGAATTAGTACCATATCTTATTAGTCTCATGGAAAAGTATCAAACTGTTAACTATAGACATCAAGATGATAACACAAATATGTCTTCGGAGCTATGGAAACAACAGCTCTATAACGTGTATGCAGAAAACATTGATAGAGTTTTAACTCAAAATAACGGATTTGCTATGAGTCGTGAATTGTTAGATGTAAACAATTACAAACGAATATTTACGATAGTTTATACAGTTGAATTCCCTGCAGAGGAAAGCAAGTACGTATCTGTAAGCTATAAGGTAGCAAGTACAATGGATCAAACCCAGACAGAAAAACCAATGTATAGATTTGATTACCTTTTGAACCCTGCGAAAAAGTGGCTTGAGTTTGAAAATTTACAAATCGAGATTTACACACCTGAAGAAGCATCTTTCATTGTAGAGAGTAGTATTGCTTTAGTTAAGCAAAATGATAGATTCTATAAGGCACACCTTGACACATTACCAAACCATGATTTCTATTTTATAATATATGAAGATAAAGAATTGGCATTTAAGAATACAGCGTATGGAGCCATAAAAAATAGTTCTGGATACTTAATTCCTGGCTTCGTAATCATGGTAGCTATATTTGTCGTGTTTTCCATATATAAAAGAATGAATAGGAGAGACTTGCGTGTTAATAAAAAATAAGTTTTCGGTTATCTGTATAATATTCACGGTGTTAACAATAACATCTAGTGCTTGGAATCTTTTGAATGGAGTTACAGAGGCAGGGCATTTTCATATATTGTTACGATTTACTATTGCTGCACTAGCCATTGGTTCGTTATACATATTTGAGTGGTTCAAGAAACTACCATTTTACGCAACTCATATTATTCACTATATAGCAACAATGAGTGCTGTGTTTTTATTGGTTTGGATAAGCGGCTTTATTGTGGAGCTTCACCCTGATGCTTATCGTGACATATTTTTTAATTACACAGGGATATATATCATTATAACGATAGTGGAAGTGGTATATTTTCAAATTAAAAGAAGAAAAGAAAAGTAAATAGTTAAATAAGGGGAGAAATTCATGCTTAAAGTATTTGAAGAAGAACGGCAAGAAGAGATTGCACGATTAAAAGATAATACTACAGAAAGTTTTTTTACAAAGGAAACAATTGCCGACTTACCAGATCCAATAAAAAAATATATGCACGCTACAGGATATATTAATAAGCCAATTATGTATAACGCTGATGTAGTCTGGAAAGAAAGCTATATCAAATTACAGCCAGACAAGGACTGGAGTCAATTAGAGACGAGACAGTTTAACTCAATAAACCCAATTGTCAGGATTGCGTATATGAAGTTTTTAACAATGCCTGTTACAGGCAGGGATATCTATCGAGACGGAATAGGAGAGATGAAAGGAAAACTCTTTAATTTTATCCCTATTATCAATGGTAAGGGAAAAGAGGTGTCTCAGTCTTCGTTAATAACCGTATTTTGCGAATTTTTATTTATTCCATCATATATTTTGGGGGACTATGTGACTTGGGAAACAGTTGACAAAAACACAGTAAAAGCGCGACTAATAAACAATGGATTTGATGTTACGGGTTTGTTTCATTTCGATGACGAAGGCCTGTTTACTAGATTCGAAACAAATGATAGATATTACGGCTATGGAAAAAAATCAAAAAAAGTAAAATTCTCAGCAATAGTTGATAGTTATCAAGTGGTAGATGATATAAAAATTCCATTGGACGTAAGAATTGTATGGCACTCGGAAGAAGGTGACTACGAATACTACAAAGGTACAATTGAAAAGATAGTATTTAATGTTAACCAGTAAAAAGCAAGAGCGTCTGAAATTAGAAATAAGCTTGCGAGGTATAACCATATGAAGTGAATCGGCAAAGATGAATTTTTTAAACCTAGAAAGTGGTGGAATATTGGAATATAAAAAGCTAACTATAAATAACTTGGAGGAAGTAGCTGCATTATATAATGAACTGATGTACTTTATACAAGAGAAAACAAAAGATGAGTACTGGGATTTTACTGAATTAACAATAGAAAACACATGTAAACGTTTAATAGACTACATAGATAACCCTGAGCAAACGGTTTTTCTTGCAAAAGATGGTGAGGAAGTAGCTGGATTTATAGCGGGAGAGACTATAAACTGTCACCTTCCAATATCAAGTGTGAAAAAGGTTGGGTATATCTCAGCTGCATTCGTTAAACCTGAATATAGGGGAAAGGGCGTTATGAAAAGTCTCGACATGTTAATTACGGACTTCTTCAAAGATTGCGGGTTAAAGTATGTAGAGTTAAGCTTTATTTCAAAAAATCAATTGGCTAGGGATAGCTGGGCAGGCATCGGATATACAACCTTTAGAGAGCAAGCAAGAAAGAGGATTGGTAAAGATATGGAGTTCATAAATTCGTTTAGACCGATAATTGATAAAAACAGTAAAATACTCATTCTAGGTTCTATGCCAGGGGTACAATCCCTCGCTAATCAACAATATTATGCACATCCACGGAATCATTTCTGGAATATTCTATTCAACCTGTTCGATTTACCACTAAGCAATGAATACACAGAGCGAATCAAACTTTTACACGATAAAGGAATTGCTTTATGGGATGTACTAGAATCATGTACACGGGAAGGAAGTCTAGACTCAAAAATAAAGCATGAAAATGCTAATGATTTTCATGCTTTATTTAAAGAGTATCCAAATATTAGAGCGGTGTTATTTAATGGTGGGAAGGCGTATACGGCATTTAAGAAGCATGTAGGATTAGATTTTAATAACCTTGAATTTATCCAACTGCCATCTACAAGTCCAGCGAATACAATGAATTTCGAAGAAAAGCTTATTAAGTGGTCTTTTATTAAGAAGTATTTTTAAGAGAATAGATTAGGGGGCGGAGAAAGTGGTATTGATTCCTTTTGGCTTGACCTATGTTCCAATGACGAAGTTAGCGTTAATAAATTTCGAAAAAAGTCCAGACAGCGTTTATAAAGGGCTAGAGCCACAATATTTCAATGATGAAAAGCATGGTAATGGATATCGAATAATAGCGTACCGTAATGATGGTTATGTAGACGTATACGATGATATTAATCTAAAGCGTTTTGACGATGAATCTTTTGACGTTGTAGGTAAAGGTTTATGTGAGAAGAAAATGGTTACTATTGAAGATGTGATATTTGAAAAAAAGGGGTACTGCTTTCACCTTTCATTTAAGTTTACAGATAAACATGGGAGACTTATAGTTGCTAATATTAAAGAGCAATCTACTAGAAAGTCCAACGGTATAAATCTCCTAGCACCAGTTGGTAGTTCTTCAGAAAAACCGACATATTTACCACTGTTCTTCTTATATGATTTTGATTTCGTTAGAAAGCATAGCACAGTAGTTGAGTTAACGATAGATGGTAAAAAAATAGAACAAGATAATTTTCTGGCACCATTTCCTAAAGATTTTCAGTGGAGGTATTTTACTCGATACACCCTTGATTGTCAGATTGTAGAATTTGCAACTGCTAAAAAGTCCGTTCTTGAAGAATGCGTACTAGATAAATCTGGTGTCGTTGGACGGGGTCCACTTGAATATCAATACAGAGATACTACTTTAGTGAAAATTAAATTGAAGGATGCTAAACATCCACTGACTGTAGAATTTGACCAAGGCTTAGCCGATATTAGGAATTTAGACGATAATAAAGAACATATCGATACATTTAAGATTACTGCTGATAAAGGAGCAGGGTTTGTTTCAGGCAAATATTCGATAATAAAAGATGCTAATTCAGTAGTAATAGAGATGACACCATCTGATGGATGGACTCCAGAAACTAATTCTATTTTAACAAAGATATTGTTTACAAAAAAATCTTTGTTTTGTAGCTGGCCAAAGACTTATAAATATATTCAAAAGATTGATTTAGATACGTTAGAGTCAGATGCTTATTGGGAAAGAATTAACTAGGGAAGAAGAGAGGAGTAGTCTACATGAAGTATACAGAAGCTAATTTAGGACGGATATTTATATTGAGGTTGGAGCATGGTGATCGGATTCCAGATGTAATCGAAGGATTTGCAATAGACAAACAAATCGAGTCAGCAATTGTGCATTTTTTGGGCGGGGCTGACACAGGAAGTAAAGTGGTGGTTGGACCAGAGGAAGGAGCGGCTGCTACCCCGCGGCCAATGGTTACAGAATTATTAGGAACAAGCGAAGCCGTAGGCGTTGGAACATTATTTCTTAATGAACAAAATAAGCATAAATTACATCTTCATGCCGCATTTGGACGGGAGCGAGAGACTATAACAGGCTGTACGAGAGAGGGTGTGCAGGTATGGCATATTGGTGAGGTAGTAATATTTGAATTATGCAACACAACTGCAAAAAGAAAAGTAGATTTAGAGACAGGATTTGAGCTTTTAGAAACGGAATGATGGGGTAGATTATTACTGAACAAGGGTAATAAAAAAACAAAGATTTGAGGTATCATATGAATCAGCGAAATAAACAAACAATAATTGAAGTTGTTGAAGAAACTGAATTAATGCAATTATTGCTAGAGAAGCTTCAAGGGAAAAGTCGCAATAACATTAAATCGATCCTAGCCCGTGGGCAAGTTTCGATAAACAATAAAGTAATTAACCAGTTCAACCACATTGTCAGGCCTGGACAGCAGATTGCAATCAATTGGAGCCAAGAAGCGCAGCCTGAGGGTTTAAAGATTATCTTTGAAGATGAATACCTAATTGTAATTGAGAAAAGTCATGGGTTATTATCAATGGCTACTGCCAAAGAAAAAGAGCAAACGGCGTACAGCATTTTAAGTAATCATGTAAAAAAGAAAAATCCGAAAAACAGGATATTTATTGTACATCGACTAGATCAAGATACATCGGGGATTATGTTGTTTGCAAAATCACAAAAAATAAAAGATCAGCTCCAAGAAAATTGGCAGGGAATAGTTCAAGAACGAAGCTACATCGCTCTAGTTGAAGGTATAGTGGGAAAATCGCAAGGGACAATTACATCGTGGCTGGTTGAAGGAAAAAACATGATAATGTATTCAAGTCGTACGCCTAATGGTGGGAAGAAAGCAATTACGCACTATAAGGTATTAAAAACTAAAGGTCGTCATTCCCTTTTAGAAGTTAATTTAGAAACGGGACGCAAGAATCAAATTAGAGTTCATATGCAAGATATAGCCCATAGTATTGTAGGAGACAAGAAATATGGGGCGAAGACAAATCCTCTAAAGCGATTGGGATTACATGCGCGCGTCTTAGCGTTTAAACATCCTGTTAGCAACAAATTAGTCCGATTTGAAACTCCGATTCCTCAAGAGTTCTTAAGTTTGTTCCAATAATTCTAAAATAGCGCAACACATTTGTAACACTTTAATCATCATATATTAAAATTTTAATGATAAAATGTATGTAGAGACATGTAAACAAATGTGTTTACTGTGCTATTCGAAGACGTGCGACCTATTAGCAATGTATATGGAGGAGTAGGCGTGGAACCTTACTACGTGTCAACAGAAAGACTTAATAGAGAACAGGTTATGGTGGAATATAATCGCTTAACAGAGGACAAATTAATTACTCAATTATTAGAAGCTTCAAACACCATGTTTATGATACTTAATCCATATAGGCAAATAGTGCTTGCTAATAAAGAGCTACTTAAAGTGTTGAATGTAGAAACAAGTGATATTATTTGCAAAAGACCTGGAGAAGCATTGCGCTGTATTCATGCGGAGAAGCTGGAAGCAGGCTGTGGCGCTAGCGGATTTTGCAATGAGTGTGGAGCTTTTAAGTCAATTATAAAAGCAATACACGGTGAAATAGTAGAAGCAGAATGTAGAATTACTAGTGATAGAAATGGAAAGAGAGAAGCATTTGATTTAGCTATCAAGGCACAGCCGATTACCTATAATAATGAGAACTATGTTTTGCTATCGGCGCTAGATATAAGCAACAAAAAACGCAGGGAAGTACTTGAGCGAACATTTTTTCATGATGTCCTAAATACTGCGGGAGGCGTATATGGATTATCCTATGAGCTTAAAGATTGTTTAGCAGAATTGGGCGATGAATACTATGAGATAGCTGATATGATGCATGTATTATCTGGTAAGCTTATCGACGAGATAAAATTCCAGCAGCAATTGTTAGCGGCTGAGAATAATCAGCTACTTCTCGATATACGCAAAGTCTCATTGCAAGAATTTATAAGTACAATAATAGAAGTAACAAGAAAAAATATAGATTCAAATGAGGTTGACATAATACTTCAGCATTGTGATGATATTGAAATAGAGACAGATAGTGTGTTACTACAAAGAATATTGTTAAATATGCTAAAAAATGCTGTCGAGGCTAGCGGGATTGAGGACGTAGTTGCAGTTAATGTCATATTGAATGAAGATAGTGTACGATTTAGTGTAAACAATCGTCAATATATGGATGAAAGTATACAATTACAAGTATTCCAAAGATCATTCTCAACTAAAGGTAGCGACCGTGGGATAGGAACATATAGCATGAGGCTCTTAGGTGAAGAGTATCTGAAGGGTAAAGTTTGGTTTACTAGCAATGTAAAGGAAGGCACAACATTTTATTTAGAGATACCTAAGGAGGGATAGTTTGCGTAATATACTCTTTTTAGTAATAGCGCTGATTGTAATTGTAATAAGCGGCTGCACATCGGAACTAACGGACAAAGAATTAGATCCAAGTGAACAGGGAGTTCAAGAAGGTCATATAGTTGACATTAGCGAAACGCGAATTCTTGTAGTAAGTGATATAACTAGAGAGCAAGCATTTCAAATAACCCAGGAGCAATTACTAAGTAACGGCGTGGGGAAAATGGCAGTCTGGTATAGTGTAGAAGATATTTCAACATATGAAATTGGTCAGCTTGTAAGAGTAAAGTCCGAATATATGCTTGAAAGCTATCCGGCACAATCTGAGGCTATTAAAGTCCAAGTTGTTGAACAACCTTAGTAGTAATAAATTGATGTGGTTTAACAACATTTAAAGCTATAAGAAAGGGGTAACAATGGAAATTAACAGCGGTTTAATAGTTATTCTAATAATAGCGTTAATAGCTATAGTAATTACTTACTTAATAGCACGCCTAACGAAGCGTAGGATAATTAAATATATTCCGTCCATTTTAGTGATATTGTTCGCAATATATTTGCTGGTCAGTGCAAATGTATCACAGGCAGGGTTTGATGCTTTAATTAAGGGGATTTGGGGTGTGCTGCTATTCTATGGCGCAGTAATAGGGCTTATTACTGCTGGAGTACTAGATTTTATAAACAGGAAAAAAAGCTAAAGGAGCTATAGCACATGCCGAAAATTCTTGTTAATGACCTAAATGTATACTATGAAATTCATGGTGAAGGTAGGCCATTGGTTTTTATTCATGGGGCTTGGATGACCCAAAAAATGTGGGACAAGCAAGTTGAACACTTCTCTAAGAACTTTCAGGTAATAACATATGATGTTAGAGGTCATGGGCAAACAGGCGGCTCAAGCTTTAAAAGCTATTCAATTGAATTGTTCGCTGAAGATCTTAATGAATTATTAAAGGCATTAAAAGTTCAGGCTCCAATAGTATGTGGTCTATCTATGGGTGGAATGATTGCACAAGCTTATGCTTCAAGGTTCCCTGAGAATATAAGTGCATTAATATTATCTGACACAGCCGTATCTACAGAGCTAACACTCAACGACAAGCTGTTAAAATATATTTTAGCGCCTAAGTGGATGTTCTTGCTAACTGTAAGGTTATTGGGCATGAAGAAATATACTGATTTTGCCATCTGGTATAGTCGCGTATCAAGAAGTAAAGAGTGGATAGGCGAGGATGAGCAAATCACAGAGTACATTAAAAATGAAATGCTCAAGTACGATGTTACGGAATTTAATAAAATATTTGCTGTATTATATGACTTTAAAATACAACCAATAGACAGGATAAAGTCACCGACGCTAATAATTAACGGGGAGTATGAGTCTAAGTCTGTATTTAAACACGCTGAAAAGATGGAAAAGATGATTGATAAGGCTCAATCAGTTGTTATTAAAGGAGCGGGACATGTGCCAAACCTAGAAAAAGCAGCTGAGTTTAATCAAGTTATTGAGGATTTGATTGTAAAAGAAAATTAGAAATTAGCATATAAAATAAGGCACTCGCAACAGAAGCGAATGCCTTATTTAGATAGAATATTTAGCATTTGCGTTTGGTAGTTTACTCTTTTTAATGCTTATATAGTCGATTTGCAATTTGTACTAATTTTGAATCAATTGCAGAGTATTGAGCTTCAAAAGCACTAAGTATGTCGTTTTGTTCCTTGCGAAGCGCTGGTTCTACCATTTGCATAGATAATTTAATAAATGCTTCGTTAGGTGTTAAATCCTGCCTGGATAGGAAATCAATAGCTTCAAGTGCTGGCGTACCAGCAATATCTTGCAAGAGTCCTTCAATAGCTTCTGGTTGATAGTTATTCCGATAGTCTAACATTGCAGTATTCCAGCGATGGTCTTTGTCTGCCACATTGGTTATACCTGTAAGTATACGTAAAGCGGCTTCTGTTTTGTAGTACTTACTTTCAGCCTTTAACAATTGCCCCAAGCCGTGCTCATAGTTTCCAAAGTGCCCTTCTATACTAGCTATTTGCATATGCTGCCAGTCATTGAGAGAAGCAATTGCTGCCAACCGCTTTAACGTATCATATGCGTTACTAAAATCATCTAAAGAGTAGTAATAGATACTTATGATGCTATCTAAGTAACCAGTGTGACCAGTAATTTTATAAAGACGTTCATAGTATTCAATAGCCTTGTCAAAATCAGTGAAATTAAAACTCTCAGTATAAGCAGAAGTTTCAAAGCTATAGATTTTTGCAAGCATTCTTAATGCATGGGAGTAATTTGGGCTTTCTTCTAAAAGCTTTTCATAGGCTACAATAGCTTTTCCGTATTCTCGATTAAGTAATAATTTATCGGCCTCAAGCAGTTCGCGATTAGAGATTGTAAAGTCTGTATTTTGACTAGCTACATATCCCCTAGAAGAAGTTAAAATAGTTCCATCTTCAGCATGGGCATCAACACCCCAAAAATATTTACCACCTGGCATTGCATAGCCAAATAGAGATTCTGGAGTTGGACCTTGCTTATCAAAGCTATAACCAGTTTGAAACGAGATTAAATCATCCATAGTTACTGTTGCTTGATTTGCGTAATGCTTTTCTAGCGGTCCCTGACCAAAGGAAGTGCCATTGTCAAAATATATGCCAAATCTCAGTGTGTAATAAGCTGCATCTGCTAATGGCTCCCAGCTAAAGTTTATTGTATCATCCTCAATTACTGCGCTATCAATAGGGTAATTAACTGTAAGTGTATCTACTAGAGAAAAGTCCCAATGGTACGTTCCCTCTGTTTCCACTGTGAGCATAGATTGAGGAAAAGCTCCGCCTTTAAGAATTACATCCCCAACTACATCTAAGTCAACGACAAATCCAAGCCCATATTCTCCAGGAGTAACATTATTAAAAGTAAACTCACCGTTATTATCACTTACAGTCCATAAAGCATCAGGCGAGCCGACAGGGAACGAATGTGGGTCATTGTACGGTTGTAGCATAATTTGAATATCAGATAAAGGCTTTCCATGAAGGTTTATACTACCAGTTACAATGCCTACTCCTAGTGAATCTAGGTTATCTAATCTAGCTATCTTATTTTGAATGCTATCTGTTATCTCCTCGTAAAACCTAGATTCAAGTCTAATAGCTTCATGCTCTTGACGATTTCTATCAAGTTCGTATATTTCAGTATGGACTGCTATAGCGTGCTCATAATGCACTTTAGCTAATTCTATGTCTCCTGAAACTGCGTAAAGATCGCCAAGCAGCACATGTAAATCAGGAATTTTCGCTTTGTTGTCTCTATCTAAAACATACTTAAGTAAATCAATGGCCTCAGTATAGTAGCTGTTGTTTCTTAGAGTATACGCAATATCGATAGCAATATAAGTATCAGGCCAACGATGTGTCTCAAAATAGTGCTTTATCGTATTCAACGCATCATCTATACGGTTTCTACTAATTGATTCTAATGCGTCCATAGTAGTTAGCGTCGTGATAGCTCTTTGCCCTTGAAAAGTATTTGGAAATCTCTCTGCAAGCTCTAGATAATATGTTTTTGCTTCTTCAGATACAACACGATTCATTCTTGAATGAAATCCACCTACTGATTTAGGAGTAATCATTAGAAGGTTATTATTCATAGTAATATCAGCGGCTTTCTCTAAAGCTTCAGCGGTTTTCCCGCTGCGTGGAAAATATTGACTGATACGGTCGTAGTAGACTTTTGCAGTCTCTGTTTCACCTTTAGCTCGATAATTATCGCCGATAGCCATCAATGCAGAAGGTAAGAATATATAACCAAGCATAATAATTGCCAACAATGCCCCTATAGTGGTAATAACATGCTTTACTTTAAAGCGAATATATTGTTTCATTATGGATCACCTCTCCTATTGGCTGCTCTTAAATATTATTTGATGTTTTCTGTTCAACACTTAGAGAGCTGGCCATTTGCATTTCTATGATTTGGTAGCGAGGCTGTGGAACGTCGCCAGGCAGTAACAGGGAACTTAGAAACATAAATCCAGCGGCTAGACAAGCAACAGTAACAGCAGAAAATGCTGGCATTGGAATGCGAATTTCTGTTTCCATAAATCTTCTCATCGGAGTTTGTGTCTGTGCTTTATGGCGCATAGCGATAAGCTTTTGTTTCTGTCCATCGTTAAGGGTAATCGATTTTGTATTTTCACTAAATAATTGCTTGATTTTTTGCTTATCCATTACTGAAGCCCCCTGTCTACCAATATTTTTTGCAATTGCTCTCGGCCTCTAGCCAATCTAGATTTTATAGCAGAGTCACTGACGTCAAGTATCTCTGCAATTTCATATATTTTTAACTCTTCGTAGTAATGAAGGTAAAGAACATCACGGTATTTTATCGGTAGTGAAGTAAGTACTTCTCTAACCTGTTCATGTCGATCTTTCTTTTCTATAATTTCTTCAGGCAGCGGGCTAGCGTCCGTTGCTTTAATATCCCAGAGGTACGTGATTTTTTTAAAAAAACTAGGTCGTACTTTATTTTTAGCTTTATTTAAAGCTACGCGTACAAGCCAAGTATAGAGAGAACTATCCCCTTTAAATGTGTAAAGTTTTTCATATAAACCTATAAAGGTTTCTTGCACAACATCCACTGCAAGTTGGCGGTCACCTACAATGGTATAAGCAAGGTGCAGAATTCTATCACCATAAAGTGTGACTATCTCAGCGTAGGCAGCTTCATCATTAGCCTTTAGTCTATTTAACAAATCGTCCCCGGGGCTTACCATAACTTCACGTCCTCTCTTACCACTTAGACACATCATATAGCATTTTGGTTGCAAAATAATTAATAAAATTATTAAAAAAGCAACAAAAAATAAAATAAACAAAAACCTATTGCAATTAAATAACATGCGATATATAATAAGTGTTAGATAACGGTCGATATATAATGAGCGATATGCGAAAATAAGGGAAAACTAACAACTAAATAACCTAACATCTATATAGGAGGAATTTTGAATGCCACCAAAAACCAAATTCGCACAAGAGGAAATCGTAGAAGCAGCTTTTGAAATCGCCAAAGAAGAAGGAATAGAAAGCATCACTATCCGTAAGGTAGCCAGTAAACTAGGCAGTTCAATCGCACCAATATACGTTAACTTTAAAACCATAGAAGAGCTAAAGGAGGCAGTAATACAGAGAATCTTTAAGTTATCTGAAGAGCTTCTAAAGGTTCGCTATACTGACCAACCGTTTTTGAACGTAGGGATTGCAAGCTTAAGATTTGCAAAGGATTATCCAATGTTGTTTAGGGATCTAATGCTTAGTAATAACAAATATCTACAGAATCATCAACCTGATTTAAGTGGTGTATTTCAAGAGATGGGGCAGGATCCAGAACTTGAAGGCTTCACACAGGAACAGATGCTGGAAGTTTTATTTAAAATGAGAGTTTTCACTTTGGGATTGTCTGTTATGGAGGCGAACGGTTTGTTACCAAAAGAATTTGATGATCAAGCAGTAATTGATTTTTTAGCAAGTATGGGATCTGATGTCGTAGCTGCGGCACGTTTAAAGTCTCAAAATAATGACTAAGGAAGTGAGTAATCGATGAATACGGAACAGGTAATTAAGGCCATTGAAGACTCCTTTAGAAAGCAAGTTCAAAAAGACGATAAAGTTCAAAACGCCTATTTAATGGTTCATTGGGAAAAGGCAGACATTCATATGAACATTGCAGAAGGAGAAACCAGAGGTATTACTGCAAATCCACAACAGCCAAACTATATGGCTAGCGTCGGCAAAATATTTACTGCTACCCTAATAGCAATGCTACACGAACAAGGAAAGCTATCCTTTGAAGATCAAATAATAAAGTATATTGATGAAGATATAGCAAAAAAACTCCATGTATACAAGGGTAAAGACTATACAGATCAAATTAAAATTAAGCATTTATTGAATCAAACATCAGGATTGTTCGATAACTTCTGGCCGCTAATAGATCAGATGCTAGAAAACCCAGATTTCAACATGAGCCCTAAGGAAGCAATTATCTGGGGTCGAGATAACCTCGAGTCAAAAGACATTCCAGGGAAAAAACTATACTATACAGACACGAACTATCATTTACTAGGGTTAATCATAGAAAGGGTAACTGGTAAAACCTTTGACCAGGCACTAAAAGAATATTTCTTCCAACCACTTGATATGAAGCACTCTTATGTTCTTCATACATCAGAGCCAATTGAAAAGTGCCCTTATCCAATGGCAGACTTTTATTTCAAAGGAAATAGAATAAATGATTATCAGGGGTACAAGGGGATTGATTATGCTGGCGGTGGCGTGGTAGCTACGAATGAGGACTTGCTGAAATTTATGAAGGCACTGGCAACATATAGGTTAGTGAGCAAAGAAACGCTAGATTTAATGAAACAGGATAAAGCGCGCTTTGGAATAGCAATTGATTACGGTTATAGTATTTGGCAATTTAAAACAATACCAATAATCATGCCTAAGAAGTTTAATTGCTGGGGATGTGTCGGGGCGACAGGTGCCTTTATGTTTTATCATCCAGAATTAGATGCTTATGTAATTGGTAACTTTAACGACGTTTCTTATATGAGTAAAGGTTTAATGTTTATGCTTAAAAAGGTTATTAACAACTTAACAAAGCTAAAAGTATAGCTAAAATAATGGACTGGGGATAGCAAGATGTTAAAAGTAAAAAAGGTTATGGTAAGGATGCTACTAATCGGTTTAGTACTCATATTCTTACAGGCTTCCAGCGCTGTAGCGGAGTCTATAAATAAAGATGATATTACTGTATATCTAGATGAGATAATTAAAGCGCAAATCGAGGAGCATAATATACCGAATTCTACCGTGGCAGTGGTGATTGATGGGCAAGTTGCGTTTATGAAGGGCTACGGTTATTCAGACTTAGATGATTTAAAGGCAGTTGACCCAGCGAATACAATATTTCGCGTCGGTTCCACTTCCAAAGTATTTACATGGACTGCTGTAATGCAATTAGTAGAGCAAGGAAAGATAGATTTAAAAGCAGACGTTAATACGTATCTAGATTTCAAGCTAAATACTAGCTCAGTAACTATGGAACATTTGTTAAGTCATACGGCAGGGTTTGAAGACACTATTACTGATTTGTTCGCAATTTCAGAACATCATTTTCTTAGTTTAGAAGAGTATTTAAAAAAGCATGTTCCAGCACATATTTATCCAGCTGGCGAAGTAATTGCGTACTCGAACTATGGAACTACTTTGGCAGGATATATTGTGGAAAGGGTTTCTGGCATGTCGTTTGAACAGTATGTGGATGAACATATACTTGCACCTTTAGGGATGGGAAAAAGCACATTTGAACAGCCATTGCCAGTGCATCTAGCACCTTTTATGACGAAGGGATATCGTTATATTGATGGAGAGTTTGTCGAGGGAAGCTTTGAATTAATGCCAGCTCCTGCCGGTGGCTTGAGCACAACAGCCGCAGATATGGCTCAATTTATGTTAGCTCATTTGCAAGCTGATGATCGAATTTTACAACCCGAAACATACAAGCAAATGCATAGACAGCTATACAGCCAGCATCCTTACGTCGATGGGATAGCCCATGGTTTTATAGAACAACGGGTGAATGGGCAACGAGCTTTAGCCCACGGTGGCAGTACGATGTTATTTGATAGTGGTATGTACCTGATACCAGAACAAAATATAGGCATATTTTACGCATACAGTGGTGGCAATTATTTATTACATGTAGAATTATTTCAAGCATTCATGGATCAATATTTTCCAGTGGATAATATGGTTGTTCAGGAGTCATTAATTGGAGCAAAAGAAAGGGCAAAACAGTATGTTGGCGAATATCATCCTAATCGGAGAAATATATCGACGGATGAGAAAATACTTGCATTAGTAATGGGGCCGATGACTGTAAAAGCAGATGTAGATGGTTCGTTACTAGTATCTAACATGATGGAGACAAATCGTTTTGTTGAGATAGAGCCAGGGATTTATCGAAATACTAGAGAGGGCATGTCAATGGACCCTTATGGTCAATTCCGTACAATAGTGTTTGATACGACTCCCTATGGAGAGTTACTATTAGTTACAGATGGCGTAATGAGCTATACGAAAGCAGCTTGGAATGAGACTACAGTCTTTACGCTCGGGACGATTCTGATATCGATAATGATATTAATTGGCTCTCTGATATATTGGGTAGCCGCATTTATTGTAAGGAAAGTAAAAGGTAATAATACTCAGGAGACTACTAGGTTAGCTGTAATAGGTCGGTTGGTAGCGATAGCTTTTGCAGTGCTAGTGTTAGCGTTTTTACTAAGTTTTCTAGCAGGTTCTGAGATGGATCCCGTTTACCAGTTGCCAGTAAGTGCCTTTGACCCAGCTCCTACTAGCTTACTAGATTTAATACGACCTATTATGCTGGTTGTTATAGGAATAGCATTGATAGGATTTATGGTACTGATATGGTTTAAGAAGCAAGGGAGCTTAGGAGCTCGTATACACTATACAGTCTTTACAGGAGCGGCAATACTGTTAATTTGGGTACTAAATAATTGGAATTTGTTATAATTGATTTAGCATATAACAATAAGGAGAGCCGATTATTGTGGAGAATATTAACGAAGAAATTGTAAAGGCATTAGACGGCGATGACGGGCGCTTATACCCGTATATACCGTACTTATTACAAGATTTATGGGATATAGGCACGAATCCGCAAACTGTCATTGGGTTGCTAAAGGATAACAACATAGCTATCGGTAAGGATACGCGTGTCTTAGATTTAGGCTGCGGAAAAGGGGCAGTATCTGTTCAGCTTGCCAAAGCATTCGGGGTATCGGTCTATGGAATTGATGCTATGGGAGCTTTTATACAAGAAGCAATAGCTAAAGCTGATGAATATGGCGTTTCAGAACTATGCCAGTTCGAAGTAAAAGATATTAGAGATGTAGTACAAGAGGGCAAATTATACGATATTGTTATCTTTGGGGCTGTCAGCCCAACAATTGTATATGGCAATTATCAGGATGCGATTTCCTCTTTAACAAAATGTATCAAGCCAGGTGGGAATCTGATTTTAGATGACGGTTATATCGAGGATGACTCAGACTATCAGGATAGTAGAGTATGTAAATATAGCGAGTTAATGGGTCTTTTTAGCTCCAATGGCTTTACCTGTATAGAAGAGCGTTATGAAACAGAAACAGTTGATTTAAATGAATATTATACCGAGAGAATTAGAATAAGGGCAAATGAGCTATCGGCTGAATATCCAGAGCAGGCTGAGTTATTTATGGGCTATGTCGAAAGTCAGGAGCAAGAATGTGATATTCTAGCTAACAAATTGGTTTGTGCAACTTGGTTATTTAAATACGTGTAACATTAATCATAACAAGGAAAACTAGGAGGCGATTGGGGTCATGAAAAAGGGGTTACTTTTAATAGCGGTGTTAGTATTCTCTTTAGCTATTTTAGGATGCAATGCCAAAATACAAGAAGAGGAACCAGTTGTAGCGCCGAACGAAGAAAAACCTGCTGCAGAGCTTAGTATCGACGAAGTTCAGGAGGCATACTATAAGGCTGTTGAAGCATACGGATGGTTTGACATGACTACCATGCCTGTTGATTCTACCATGAAAGAAATTGATGGCATGATATACAATCGAGTCGATCATAGTAGCATTAAAACCTATGCTGATCTCGAAGAATACCTACACTCATTATTCGCTTCAGATATTGTTGACAGACTACTGGACCCAAGCTTTAAGCGCTATCGTGATATTGACGGAGAATTGTACGGGATTCTTGCAGATAGAGGGTCTGATATCTTCAAGGGAGACGAAACACTAGAGATTGAGAAAGAGAATGATACCAAATTCGTTTGCATAGTTGAGGTTGAATTGCTTGATGAGGATTTTAAGGTTACAGATTACGAAGCCCATGAATTTGCCTATGAGCTGGTAGATGGTCAATGGGTGTTTACAAATTTTTATATGGTTAGATAAAGAACGCCGCTGAGATAAACTTAAATATTAGCTAGGATCAATCGAGTAGATTGAATTTTAGAATTTGGCAGAAAAGAACAAGAGTAGTTGAAATAGTATTTAAACCTATTTCAACTACTCTTGTTCTTATTTTCACTAGTTAGACATTCCGATTTCTTGCTTGAATTCTTGAACCTTTTGCTGGTTATTTTCTTTGAATTCAGAGACAATGCTATCCATCCAACCCTGCCAGCCTTGAGCATGGACTTCGGGGCTACTACCGATATAAACATCATGCAGCTTTCCGGTCATTAATGAATATTTAGTTAGCTCAGGAAGGTATTCATTCCAATATTGCTCGTAAGTTATACCCAAATCGTTAATAATAGATTCAAGCTGGATCAATGACTCTTGGTGGTTACTAACCTCAAGTCCATCCTCTGAGATTCCAGTTTCTATAGATTTACGCAGTTTTCTTATATGAGCAGTAACTTCATCTTGAGACACTTCTAACCCTAATTCCTTAGCTTTTTGCAAAAGTGCAACCTCACGCAGCTGGTAATCTAACGCTTCCACAAGTGCCTGCTGTTTATCTACACCAAGCTTTTCAAAGTGATCAACTAAGTTTTGAAAGTTGCTTTTGCTTAAATCCGCTAAACTATCTGGAAGGGGGATAGTGCTACTGCTGCTATCATTCATGGACTGGTAGCCTACTGCTAGCAAGCCTATAATGACAATTCCAATTATTAGTTTTTTCATACTTTCCTCCTTGTATAATTGCATTATACAACAATAAGCCACTATATTTTAGCTTACTACACCCTATTACCGTAATATCTTAGTTCACTATATCAATCATTATGTTGTAAGGCTTAATATAATGCACTCCACCAATATACAAAGAGCTAGGCGGCTCACTTGTATCAAATACCATAGTACGTTGCCTTAGTTTTTTGTCATTGCCAGCATCTATTTCTGTATGGTTAATGGTCGTACGTAGTGAGATTTGCTCGGCGCCAGCCATAATCGAAACATTATCTAGAAGTACATTTTCTTCAGTTGCAAAAGTAATTTCCACGCCCCTTGACGTTGTTTCTACACCATAAATCCATAGTTCATTACCACCAATGCTATAGGCATCGTTTGTTTGTTGTGCTAAAGGAATCGTTTTATCAATATCCGCATAGCCGATAAATTCCTCTATTGCCAAGTATAGCGAATCAATCTGCTCGGGTAAAGCATCATAAGTAATTTCAAAGGTAGTCCCACTCCGTACACTACTGCCTAATATATCAATTGCCTCACCGTTAGCAATTAGCTTTATCCCGTGTAAACCTAAGTGCAGTCTGTCGAAGTTATCTACATCTAATTTACCCTCGATTACCGTTGACGTCGGTGTTGCTGAAATAGACTGAAAGCGGATAGTACCTCTATCAACTGTGACGGTTTCTCTGATTGACTGTTTAAGCTGTGTTTGCAAAGCTTTATTTGGGTTATACGGGAATGAAATTGACCCTTCTTTCATAGAATTTGGTCCATCATGCTCTCGGAAATGCAAAGTTAATTTCTTGGCAAATGGACTAACGGAATCAAAGGTCCACGTTCCCTTAAGTTCTGTCTGACTTTCATTCATCATAGACACTCCAGTAAATAAATTCAAATTGGTTAAAAATCCAGTGATTCTAGTCGGAAGCAAGTTGTTATTGGCTTGATTTTCTAGCCCATTATCATTAGACAACGTATAATAGATTATAGTTTGATTAGCGTCAGTCATAATACCATCAATCGTTAATATGGCCCCATCAATTAACTGAGCGCTTTTATCTACAGCTTGACCTAACCCTTGCTCATTCAGTTCCTGTAGCGTTCCAGAAATAATATCATCAAATCCTAAGAGCTTTTTCCCGTAATAGGCAAAGGCGTTATAGTTATAGCCTATGAGCATAAGACTCAGCATGGCTACAGCAGCATATTTCCATAGGGAACTAAATCTCTTTGGCTGTTTACGGCGCTCCTGAGCTTTATTGTTTAAGGCATTTCGCAAGCGACTTTCCATATCTTCAGGTGCTATAATTGCTTGAATTCGTTTTCTTTCTTCTGCTAATTTCTCTTCTAAGTTATCCATCGTTATGCACCTCCAAATTGTTCTTTAAGCTTCTTTAAGCCTTGAAATATTCTTGATTTCACCGTGCCAATTGGGACGTTAGTTAAATCTGCAATTAATTGATAATCTAAGTCGTGAAAGTATTTTAGCTTGATTGCTTCCCGCTGATCGTTATTAAGATAAGAGAGCATTTTTTTTATATCCATCTGGTTTTCAATACTTGTATATGAGTTATCGATAAAATTGCTATTTGAATTAAGTTCTAAAGAATCATCCCAATCATCTATTAGAACGACCTTGTTTTTCTTTCGCAGCAGATTTTTACAGTGATTTACTAATACAGTTTTACTCCAGCTATAGAAAGAGCTGTCTTGTTTTAGCTGATTGATATTCTCATACAGCTTTACTATCATATCCTCCAATGCATCCATTGCGTCATTAGGGTTATGCATATAGGTTAAAGCTAATCTATAGTAGGCATCTTTTTCCGACATAATTAATGTAAGTAATGCTTCCTTGTTACCTTTTTTCGCTTGTTTTACAAGATCGGCTATGTCCATGTTCTCACCCCTCTGCTTATAAGAGTCATCATAATTGAAAAAAGTTCATTTATCAAAAATATTTTTTGCACAAAAAAATACAGAAGCCTTAACTCCTGTATATCGTAAATTAAATTATAAAATGTAGTAATAGTGATCATACCAACATAGAGAGAGTCGGCTAAATATTTAATGTAATAAGTCCGTTATTATGTGCAATTAGGTGTGTTATTTTGCTAATATAGTCATTTCTGCGGCATTCATTGCTTTTGGATAAAGTATTTCTGACATCGTTTTTTCATCAAAACCTTTACTTGAACTACGCATTTGAGAATATGTATTGTTTTCCAACCGTACTATTTCATTGATGATTTTATTTAAATCTGCAACTTCTTTTTTGTGGTTGTAATAGCTATCAATATTAAGTAGATACTCTTGATAAATCCAGTTTGAAGACATGGCTAAGTCCCAAATAATCCCCGTCATGTTGGTTTTATCGTTTCGATGTAGCATGCCGTAGCTACGAGCATAACTAACTAAGGCATTAACATCTTCTTGCAATCTAGATATTTCGTGATTGATTTTAGCATCTGTTAAATCTTCATTTAATAAGTAGTCTAAATTGGCACTATAGACTCTTAATGCGTTAAAGAAACTAGTATATTGATCAAATCGAACTATCTCTGTGGTATTCTGATAATTATTTAGTTTTGTTATTAAATAAGAATTTCCTAATAAAGATATTACAAGAATACCTATTAAAATTGACGCTTTATTCTTCATTACAACACTCCTAATCAGACCTATTTTTTAAGACCTAATACAAAAGTAACATTTTGTTTCATACTAATGAAATATTTAGTGACTTAGATTATAGTTAAGAGAGAACTAGAGTTTAATATTACCTATCGTAGCATAGTTTGGTAGCTTGAGGAAGGTGGATTAATAATGGCATTTAATGTTTGCGACACAGAGGGTAAACATCTTGGAGTTATATACAAATCCTATACAGCAGGATATAAGCATGGTACTGGTATTTACTATGATAGGAAAACAATGCTTGTGGCTTTAACAGATGAAACTATAGAGGATATAATGTTAGATGAGAGCAAAATTATTGAGGAATCGGCTAAGCTCCATAAGTGTATTTCCGTGTTCGGAAGGATTAACGAACAGAGACTAAAGGAAGAACTAGAGTTAAAGTATCAAGCACAGCAGGATACGGTTGGTGAAATGAGCCCTAAAGATTTTATGAAATATCTATTGGTTAGAGATTTATATGAATTTGAGCGAAGTCTCCCAATCAATTTAGACACTTCCAAAATCGAGGGATACATATTGTTAGATATTATGAACAGCGCGCCTAAAGAAGGCCGTATTGAAATTGATTTCGATATTAACAGCTTAAGTAAGGAGAAGTTGAGCGCACAGGAAGCAACATTCGAGGGAGAAGAGCTAAAACCACTTTTCGCTAAAATAGTTAATTATCCACGCCTAAGCTTAGACGTAATGGGAACAGGCGAAGGGCTATTGTTGGGAAGTCTAGCAGATTTAGGTGGCAGAAACCATACCCATGAAACAAAATTAAAAATTCAATCAGGTAATGTAGAACTAGATTTCGCCTTGCCAATGCATGCGTATATTAAAAAAGGAATGGATCTAAAGTTATACTTAAAAGGAAAAAATGTAATTAAGATTTTTTGTGACGGAATTATCTATGAAATGTAGAGGAGCGTATGGAGATGGAAATTAACGCGGAATTAAAAGAGCAGGGTAAGCAGAGCCTAGAAGGTAATTGGGGTTTAGCTATAGTTGCCTGTGTAATAGTTTGGTTACTAACTGCTGCTTTTGTGGAAGGTAGGGCTAATCAAATTACAACAACTTTCAACGACACAATGTCTTTACTAAGCTTAGTTCTGAGCGGGCCACTTGCCTTTGGTCTAAGCAAGATATTTTTGAGATTGAACCGTTCTCAAAAAACAAGCTTTAAGAATTTATTCGATGGATTTAAATATTTCCTACAAACATTTGTATTACATATACTTAAAATGATTTTTGTTTTCCTGTGGCTATTATTATTGATTATCCCAGGAATAATTGCGATGCTACGATATGCGATGGCTTATTATATTATGGTTGATAACCCGGGAATTGGTGGTCTAGAGGCTATCAGACGTAGCAAAAAAATGATGCAAGGACATAAAGGCCGTCTATTCTACCTGTGGTTAAGCTTCCTCGGCTGGTTTATATTTGGAGTAATGACTTTAGGATTAGGGTTTCTATATGTAGCACCTTACTATGAAGCGACAAAAGCGAGCTTCTATGAAGACTTGAAAAAGCATAGAGAAGTTTATGATTCTGAAATTGAGCAATATTAATAGTAAAAGGAGAAAAGCATGATAATACTAGACAAGCCATATGTATCAAAGTTTCTACAAGATACGATAAAGAGGTTAAACATACCTGTTTTAAAAAACGATGCTGTAGAAGAGCTTAAGCTATCTGAAGAGATTCCCTACCTGACTGATGAACAGTTTGTTGAAAAATATAAAGAAGATTCAGGCAAGCTACTTTACTGTAATTCCGAAAACCCAATTAATTGGATTGCTAACAATCTAGCATTTACAAGGCTGCCAGCTATAATCCAACAGTTTAAAGATAAGGTACAGTTTCGAAAGATGTTAGAACCAATGTATCCAGAATTCTATTATAAAAAAGTCCGATTCGATGAATTAGAAGCGTTGGACGTTTCTGAAATGAAATTTCCATTTATCATAAAACCATCTGTCGGTTTTTTTAGCATGGGTGTCTATAAAGTAGTGAGTCGAAAGGCTTGGGTGCATGTTAACAAGCAACTGCAAATAGATGCTTTGGCAATGGCCTATAAATACCCACCTGAGGTTGTCGATGCTAACAAACTTATAATCGAAGAAAACATCGATGGAGATGAATTTGCCATCGATGTATATTATGATAGAAATGGTAATCCAGTTATTCTTAACGTTTTAGAGCATATATTCTCATCAGGTGAAGATGTTAGCGATAGGGTGTATATTACCTCGAAGAATATAATCGAGAAACATTACGACAGATTAATAGAATTTTTTGAACAAATGGGACAGGCTTTTTCTGTGAACAACTTTCCAATGCATGTAGAAGTGCGAATTGATAGGCATGACAACATTCTTCCTATTGAAGTAAATCCTATGCGCTTTGCTGGCTGGTGCACAACCGACTTGGCTCAGCACGCATATGGAATTAATGTTTACGAATATTATTTTATGCAAAAGAAACCAGACTGGAAGCATATATTAAAAGACAAAGCTGGGAAAGTATATAGCATTGTTGTAGCTGATGTACCAAAGGACATAAATATAGATTCGATAAAAGGCTTTGAATTTGAGCTGTTCAAAAAACATTTCCAAAATCCACTAGAAATTAGAAAAGTAGATTATAGTAAACATGGAGTATTTGCTTTTTTGTTCGCAGAAACAGATGAACAAAACATGGATGAAATTGAATATATAGTAAAATCTGACTTGAAGGAGTATATCCTTTTTCAACAGTGTTAGGGGGATGTAAAATGTATAGCCAATCTGTTGTAGTAGCTGTTATTGCGTTAGTATTGTCAGCTATTATGGTGTACTTTTCTTTCAAAATCGATAAGCCTATTAAAGTATTTACAAAAGCACATGAGTACCTTGGTATTAATATTGAATTTACGGAAAATGGAAGGTTTAGTTTTAGATTGATGGCATTACTAATAAGCCTTATTTTTTTAGGTATAGCTCTTGGAGCGTATTTCGCCTATTTGTTAGAGTAGCAGTAAACAAAAAACTAGATAATCAATCTATAATTAGAACTGTTATCTAGTGTGAGTAAATTCCATATGGTATTAAGAGATATGAGTTTTAGCGGTAGCTGCGAAAATATTATCTATATCATTTACAATCATAGAGTCCACCTTGTTGTTTTCACCTATAGATTTTAGTATCTCCATAGCTTGTTTGTGATCCATAGCGGGCCTGTATGGTCTGCTTTCTCGCAGTGCTTGATAGATATCTAGACAGGCTAATAAACGTGAGGGGAAATCAATAGCTTAGAGGATTAATCTAATTGAATAGGTGGCGCAATCCCAGGTAGGGATTTGGTGAATTTACTAGAACAAGCAGGTTTTACTGACGTAAATATGAATGAAAACACAGGAATCAAAACTTCGAAATATCCGTAGGGAAACTTTTTATAGCTCGAATGAAATAAAAGAAAGGGTCGGACGCCTAATCCGACTCTTTCTTTGCGAAGTTCAAGGTTTCTTAAAAGTGCTTTAGAAACCTGATATTCAATATTATTGCGATTAGACCTAAAATGGCAAAGGAAATAACTAACCCAAGTAACTCTTGTATAGGAATTACTATGCCCATGGAAGCTTGGAACAGCGTTTGCCCTATAACTATGATACCTATAGTTATTAGAAAGGTTAATAATACAGGTGTAAGCTTATAGCCGATAGCAGACTTCCGATATAGCGCAATGGCGCAGCCTACGTATGTTGGGAGGATAATTGCTAAGTCTAAGACGAAAGTAGGCTCTGTTGTATATACACCGATATGCTCCATAGGCGCTCCAGTTAATACTGCAGGTATAATAAATTGTAGCCAGACTAAAGTTGAACTTCCACTAATTAATATAAAAATTGCAGTACCTTTAAAGTGTTTCTCATGTAATTCAGCAGATATGGTGTCTTTCATCAACAGCTCGCTTAGTATGAAGATTATTGCAAATAGACTAGCTGAGAATAATAGCACATAAATTGGAAACAAGCTGTTAAACGTTATGCCGAAGGATAGGCAAGTAGAATAATATAGAATACTTACTAATATACCAACGTGTATATATTTATATCTAGTTGCTTTACCCCTAATGGCTGTTAAAATCATAAATAAGAGAGCTATAAAAATCATTACTGCGTCAGTACCTTTATTGATTCCAGCTGTAAAATAAGTATCATACTTATATATACCATCGCCGTATAATTCAACAGTTTCTCCATAAATATTTTCTACACTGAAGGGGACGCCATCAGTTGAATAGAAAATACCAACCGTTGCTGAGATTACAGTAAGCACTACTATCAAGTAGCATAAGTATTGTATGTTTTTTCTCAATGAGATTCCCCTCCTTAACCCTCGTAGCTACTAGATGCTTACATTTTCAGTTAGTTCAGAAGCCCATGCACTTATAGCATTCCAGTCGCGAAAATCGCCCGCAGCACTATCTTGACCAGCTACGCTAGACATCATCCTAAAGGCAACTCTCATTGCTGGTGCCATCTTGTCATAGTCTATAGCACCTGCGAAGTAGCCCTTATGTACAGGCTGTACTTCAGGAATTTGTTGTTCGAGATCGTTAAAAATATTATAGATTTCACCGCGCTCGGTCGCATCATCGCTGTTGGCTAATATCATACTCGTCAGGAAATAAGAAACTTTTTTGTTTTGCAGTTGTTGCCTGTTTTCTTCTACAAAGGAAACAGCGTCGGGCAACCAAGCACCAATCTTGACAGGAGCACCAATAATGATTTGGTCATACGCAGAAACGTCTGTGATGTTATCAATTAAAGCTACGTCAACGATTGTATTGCTATGTGTTGCAATTGTCTCGGCAATTTCCTTTGCAACCTCTCCTGTACTACCATACATACTTGCGTAAGCAACAAGAGTCCGATGCGGATTGTTACTGGATGCATCTATTGCTTGGAGAGCCTCGTAATAATCAACCTCAGGTGAGCGTGTTGCAAAGAATCCCCCACCTAGAAAAGCTATACCTATTCCAGCTGCTGTTGCTCTTGTAATAAACTGTTTTCTACTTATTCCATTTCTATCACTCATTAAATAACCTTCTTTCTAATTGTATGATACTGGATTGTTAAACTCGATATCCGTAACTTCAAGGCTGTACCAAGTATAATCACCAGTATCAAGCTTCCAAGTAATATCGGCGTTCACCGGCACTTTAAAACCGTCGATAATTGTGTGCTCACTCATAGTTGCTACCCAGGGTAACATTATAAATTCACCATCAAATTCTCCATAACGATCTGCTATAAAATGGACTGGATTACCTTGCTCGTCAAAGGTGAATATCCCAGTCGCTGAGACGTCTTTGTATGTCATAGTAGCCTTCGCAGAAAATTCATCTATTTCTTCCCAGACAATGTAGTCTTCAAGTGCGGCTGTAGGCATCCAAACGATTTCTGCTAGATAGCGTACCATTGTGCCCTGATCCATTTCATAACCAGTTGAATCGGCAATAGTAAATAAAGACTGGAATTTAATCAGCATATTACCTTTGCCATCTTTGTACATATCCCTAGCAGCAATATGGAGAAATGGCGCCATATTGAACTTAGCACTCCAAATAAAACCAGGTTCGTTTACCGTGAAATGTTGTTCTGCTTTCAGTGGAGTCCATTCGCCGTGATCTTTATTAAAGCGGGCGAGGGCAGCTTGTTTTGAACGTACAGTATAAATCCGTTCGGATTCTAGCACACCTGCTGTTAGCAACCAGTTTTGAACTGGTTCTGGCAGTTGCTCGATTTCTACTTGAGAAACTATAGATGTCTCTGACGGGATTTGAATACCTAGAAACTCATCGATTTCTTTATCGATTTTATAATTAAATATAGTAGTGGCGATGACTGAAGCCGCAATAATCAAAACTAAAATGGTTAATATAACAGTTGCGCCAATAATGACTACTTTTCGCATGTTCTAAACCTCAAATGCTATAGCAAATTTCTTGATTTCACCTTGATTAAAAGTAGAAACATTTGTTGTGTGTCCACCGACTTTTTTAACGATAAATTTTTGGATAAAGTTCATTTTTGCAAAGTCGAATTCACCGCCAAAAAGACCATTGGCAACAGCATGCTTGCGTAAACTTTCAGGGTAATTAGTATCAAATTGCAATTGAGCTTCTGAGCCTTCGCGCATACAACATAAAAACAGGCCGAGCCTTTTTGTTAGTAGCTGGTCGTGGTGAGTAGTAATGAATTTTTTTACTTTTGCCTGCATAGTACCCATGTGAATAGAGCTACCAACAATAATTGCTTCATAGTCGTCTAAATTGATTTCAATAGAGCTTTTTAAATTAATAATATCTGTCTTACCAGGTAGACACTCTGCCAATTGCTGGGCAGCCTTTTCAGTCGTCCCCCTTGATGTTGCATAAATAATAGCTGTTTTCATACTTTTTCGTCTCCTTTTTCCACTTCTTCAATTTGTTTTATTTGTATAATCGATTCCTGATTTAATCATCCCATCAACAATTGTATTAATAAAATGATTAATTAGTCGTTCTCTTTGAGTATCATCGATATCATCTTCAATCAGTAAACGCATAATTAATCCAAAGGTGGAAGCACTTATTGCTTGTGCTGTTAATTCAATGATTTCATCATCTGCCTTTGGATAAAGAGCCTTTAAGTCTCTACAAAGTATTGCCAGAGCAGGCTTTGATGCAGATGCACCTTTAAACATATGGGCTGTATGTTGCTTAACGTGAGGTGATTTATTTAACATCACGTATTTATAGTCTTCGCCCATCTCTAAGGTTACGTTAATATATGCCCTTGTTCGTTCCTTTATTGCCCCATCGGGGGTAGTAGACGTTATTTTTAGTGATGCTAGCGCTCCAATTATTTTTTGATAGCCCCTGCTCATAACATGGAAGATGATTTCATCCATATCTTTGAAATAGTGATAAATGATAGCTGGAGAATATTCGATTTTCTTACCGATTTTACGGACAGACAGTTTTTCTATTCCTTCTTGCATAATGATTTCCGACGCGGCATTAAGGATTAGCTCACGGCGCTCTTCACGGTCACGTTCTTGACGGTTCTTAATGTTCATTATTTCAGCTCCTAAGCACATGAATGTAGTTGTATATTATTATATCAGAACAAATTGAACATCGATTAAATGTATATCAGCGTTCAACAATTGAACACTGTTCAAGAAAAGAATAACATGGAATATTGTACCTGTCAATAGGTGAAATGATTATATATTAGTAAATATCTTTGGTATTGCTATTCATGCTGAGGAGGTGTAATATTACACTAATGGTGAAATGCGTGAGTGAAATATTAGGGTTTTTGTAATTAGAAAAAACGGAGGGGTATCATGGGAAGAGAATTAGTTGGAAAAACGATAACAGCTTTCTTTTTTATAGCAATTATTGTATCTGCAGGGTTTATTCTAGCAGTGATAACAGCTTTTGCAGGAGGGGAAAAGTTCTATACGCCTCTAGTAGGAATTACTGCTGTAGCTTTAATAGTATTTGTAATTTTATTTACTTATGAATTGGTGCAAAGAAGGCTATTATATAAAATTTCTCTAAGCTGTCTAGGACTACTATTGGTTGTAGTAGCAGCATATGAGATTAATAGAAGCTACCATGATAGTTTTGCTACGGTAAGTGAGCAAGAGGTTAATATTTATGAATATATGCCTTTTTATAATAATGATAAGCTTGTATCATTAGACGAGCCAGCAGCTATAAGGATAGATAGCAATCTCCCTAGACTTGACGGTGCTACAGCTTTGTATCCAGTGTATGCAGCCTTTGTACAAGCTACATACCCAGAGGCAGAATATGATCCTTACCGTAGTGAAGTTATGTGTACAAAGACGGGAGAGGCATACAAGAGATTACTTAATGGTGAAGCAGATATTATTTTTGCGGCACAACCTTCAAGAACACACTTGGAGCAAGCAAAACAACAAGGAATTGAATTGAAGCTCACGCCAATTGGTAGAGAAGCATTTGTGTTTTTTGTTAATTCGCAGAATGAAGTAAGGGGATTAACAGTAGAACAAATCCAAGCAATTTATGCAGGTGAAATTACTAGCTGGCAGGAAGTAGGAGGCACTAATCAAGGGATAAGAGCGTTTCAGCGTCCGGAGAATAGCGGAAGCCAAACAATGCTACAATCATTAATGGAGGGCAAGAGTTTAATGATGCCACCAACAGAGGATGTAGTTGCGGGAATGGGCGGAATTATTGAACAAACGGCAAATTATCGCAATTATAGAAACGCTATTGGTTACTCTTTCTTATATTTTGCGACTGAAATGGTGCAGAATGGAGATATCCAGCTACTTGAAATTAATGGAGTATATCCAGACCGTAATACAATAGCAAGTGGTCAGTATCCGTTGGCAGCGGAATTCTATGCAATTACAGCAGGTAGTGACAATCCTAATATTGAACCGTTTTTAGAGTGGATTCTATCTCCACAGGGGCAAACAATTATTGAAAAGACGGGGTATACCCCACTATCTAAATAGATTATGATAAACTGAAAAGTATATTCAAGTGAATTATGGTAAACTGAAGAACATATGCAATTGATTTATGTGGGGTGTTTGTGTGACTAGTTTAAAAGATATTAAAAACATTTATTGTGTAGGACGAAATTATGAGCTGCATGCTAAGGAGCTAAATAATAAAGTACCAACTAAGCCTATGATATTTAGCAAACCCACCCATTCAACTGTCGAAGCTAATGGGCAAGAAATTTTATTTCCAGGCGATAAAGGCTCAATTCATTACGAGGTTGAGCTAGTAATCCATATAGGTCAAGATTATATTGATGGTATCACAGTGGATGAAATAGTAGATAAAATGGCTATAGGTATTGACTTTACTTTGAGGGACGTTCAATCGGCGTTAAAGGAAAAGGGACATCCATGGCTGCTAGCAAAGGGTTTTCCAAATTCTGCGCTCTTAAGTCCTTTTATAGATTTCTCAGGTGCTGAGGATTGTAAAAGAACAAGCTTTGCCTTATTGAAGAATGGCGAACAGGTGCAAATAGGCAACATAAGCGATATGATATTTAACTTACAGATAATTATCGACTACATAGCTAAGAATTTTGGTTTAGGAAAAGGGGATATTATCTTCACAGGCACTCCAGAGGGCGTCGGAGAAGTTGCAGACAATGATGAGATGCAGCTTAAATGGGGAGAAAATATCCTTGGAGGCTGCAGGATTATATTAGCAAAATGATTTAAAGATTTTTGAACAAACAACAAAAATCAACCATAGTATACAGTAGAGAGCCTATATGATTATAAGATGGCTCTTTTTATTTTACACTATCAGAGTTTATAAAATTTAATGATGATAGTATAACGGCAACTAAGGCATTCACCTGCGTCAAGGACTTGGTGAATACCAAGTTTTGTTTACGAATGTGCTACTAAGCATTTACATTTCAACCTATACCCCATAGTATAGGGGACATAATTAATTTGTTTGAGAAAGGAGAAACGATCAACAGAGGAGGCAGAGAGATGGAAGCTTGGCAGGAACAAATGCAAAATCATGTGAACACTTTAGAACGAATATCTGAGTATGTTAATTTGACAAATGAGGAAAGGGAGGCCATTGAGCAGTGCGATGTAAGGTGGGGGACAACGCCCTATTTTGCTTCCTTAATGGACCGAGATGATTCAAATTGTCCAATTAGAAAACAGGTTATACCATCAAAAAAAGAGCAAGTTAACCAGTATGGCATGCAAGACTACCTTATTTATAAAGAAAACCGAGACATGGATGAGGATAGGCCTGATACGATAGCTAGACAGTATAAAGATCGCATAGCTTTTACGGTTTTAAAGACATGCGGAAACTACTGCCGACACTGTTTTCGTAAAGAATTAGTTGTCGATAAAAGCTTAGACCTGGATTTTAATATCGACGAAGGATTACGATGGATTAAGGAGCACACTGAACTAAGAGAGGTTTTAATTACTGGTGGCGATCCGCTACTATTATCTGATGATAAAATCGAGTATATGATTCGGAAATTACGGGAAATACCCCATCTAGAGATGATTCGCATTGGGAGCAGGCTACCAATTGTATTACCACAAAGAATTACCAAGGGCCTGCAAAAGGTTTTAGGTGGCTATCACAAGGTGCCTATATGGTTAAACACACAATGCAATCATGCTAAAGAAATAACAGAAGAGACGTCAAAAGCTGTTTGGAAACTACTTACGAGCGGTATTAACGTTGGAAACCAAGCTGTACTATTAAAAGGTATTAATGATGATGTTAAGTCTTTTCAGGAGCTACATCAAAAGCTTTTAACGGTACGGATTAGACCCTATTATTTATTTTACCTAGAGCCAGCACCAGGGATTGACCACTTCCGTACTCCAGTAGAAAAAGGGGCAGAGCTAATCCGCGACGGTATACGAGGTCACACTGCTGGTCTAGCGCAACCAATGTACGTAATTGCAACTAATATAGGTAAGGTTCCGCTTATGCCAGACTATTATATAAAAGAAAAGAATGAGCAGGAATATATTTTGGAAAATTATAAGGGGCAAACAACGAAGTTGGCAAATGTTGAATAAAGTTTATTATCTTTTCTATGTTAATAAGCACTTACGGCACTGTTATACGTAAGTGCTTATATGCTATTATTGAAATATACAAATTACCAAAAAGGGAGTGGACAAGCATGGTAAGAGTAGCTTTACTTACGCTAGTGCTGTTATTAAGTTTAGCGATAACAGGCTGCTTTGGCGGGAATACTGGGCCAACAAATCAGCCACAGGAAGTAGAAGATACAACTCAGGAAGCAGAAGAACTAGCTCCTGATAATAATGGTGCAGCAAATCAACAGCAGGATAATCAAAATAATAATCAGCCCGAAACAGGAAACAACCTGCAGGATGAACAAGCTGATTACAATGGCGATGAAGTTACAATGACTACTGTAAGATATGAACTGTTTATTGGCATGACTGAGAAAGATGTTATAAAGGTTTTAGGTAATCAATATAAACAGGTAATAGGAGCAATGGATAACAGCCGTCTTTGGCGATTTGATATAAATACTGTGGACGGTTACGTATCGCCTGATGATGAGTTAGATACTGGTGATATAGACGGGTTATTAAGTGGGGCTTTATCTATACAAGTATTTATTCAGTGGGATGATACTGGTCTTGTCAATGGATTCTCAGCCCTTTATCTTAATGAAGCCGATGGCAGGGTATATAGCTATTATAAGTTTGAAGACGGTTCTGTTATTGAACAAGCGATAACAAACTAAAAATAGGTGATAATAATGAACTGGATAATCAAAGCATTTAATGAACTAGAAGTTGAAGAACTATACGATATCATAACCCAGCGAAACGATGTATTTATTATGGAGCAGAATTGTATTTACCAAGACTGTGATGGTAAGGATAAGAAAAGCTACCATTTATATTTGGAGCATGCAGGTGAAATAATCGCTTACATACGAATCGTAAATAAAGGCGTTTCCTACGAAGAAGTATCACTAGGAAGAGTATTAGTAAACAGGAAGCATCGTGGGCAAGAATATGGCAAGGATTTAATGACAAAGGCAATCGAGTTTGTCGAACAAACCATGGGCGAGTGCGCAATTCGCATATCGGCGCAGTCTTATTTAATCCGTTTTTATGAAAGTTTTGGCTTTAAAGTAGTATCAGACGAGTATATGGAAGACGGAATTCCCCATACAGAAATGCTCTATCTTCGGGAGGATGCATGAAGAAGATTATTAAGACTTTTAAAAGTTTAGCTGGATTTATAGTTATTGGTTTTGTTCTTGGAATTGTAACGGCAATACTTGATATAAATCCAACTCAGCCACTATTTATTTTGGCAACTTTAATAATTGTTTTTTCTTACTTTGGGTACTCTTTCTGGAAAAGCTGGATAAAACCAATATCATTAATCAATCAAGGAAAATATGATGAGGCCATTCAGTTTTTTATGAAAGTAGAGGAAAAGAACAAAGATACAATTGGATACAGGAGCCAAGCTTTGGTTAACATAGCGCTCTGTTTAAATTTAAAAGGCGAGTTTGAAGAATCACTAGAAAAACTAAATGAGTTAAAGAATGAGAAGATGGATAAAAATCTAAGAGTCGGTTTTTTAACCCTTTATGCCTCTAACTTAACAGGGTTAGATCGAGATTATATGTTAGTTAAAGAATATGTCGATGAAGCTTATAACATATCTAAAATGCCGAGCATATTAATTGGCAAAGCCCATGTTGCGTTGACAGAGGGTGATATGGGTGAAGCGGATAGGCTGATAGAGGAGTCCTTACGATTATTAGAACAGGAAAAATCACAGAACGTAAAATGGGGTTTTGAATCTACCCTTGTGTATATGCCAGATTTAAATAACATGTTATTAAACCATGCATTAGGCTTATATTATTATAGAATCAACAGCACTGATAAAAGCAAATATTTTTTTATCAAAGTAATCGAATACCCACACGATAACTACTATGTAGCATATGCAAAGAAATTACTTTTAGATTTGAATGGTGAAGCAAAATGATGGACAATAGTGGCGCATACAAACAAATAGCGAAACAAATAGAGATGCGTGGGATGAGTCGCCAAGAACTAGTGGATTTTTTCGTGGAGATGGGCGGAGTATCTGTGCAGGATAGCTTGATTATTGGAGAAGATGCAGAAGGGCATAAGTGGAGTGTAGAACTTAGTGAGCAAAAGCAAATCCAATTGTGCTCACTTCTACTACCTGCTACTAGCTTAACAATAAAAGCAGATTCGAATTTGCTAAACCACTTACTAATGGAATTGCGTATGAAATTTCTTTCTGCAGGCGGTTGAGAGTTTTGTTTATCAATTACGAGGTGAGGAAGCGATGTCTTATCGATATTCAGAGAAAAAAGACTTAGAGAGAACCGCTATTCAATTATTTATAGATATATATAATTGTAATTACGAGTCTAAATATCGATTACTATACATGCAGGAGCAGCCTGATTCTGTAATTGAGGACGAAAACCGTAATAAGCTAGGTGTGGAGATTACACATTTATTTTATGATGCCTCTGAAGCTAAAAGGATTCTAGGACGGTCAAAGCATAAAACCAAAACAGATAAAGATTTAAGCCAACTAATCAAAGAGTTAAACGGATTACTTACTACAAAAGAAGAGAAAAAACAGTTATATTCTGGGGAATATCCAATTTCGTTATTGATTCGCAATATGTCATCCCTATATAGAATGTCAGATATTATCGCAGCTTATAAGCATATCAAGATACCACAGGGAGAATTTAAGGATGTGTGGTTTCTATCGCGGGGAGCCACCAACGAATGGCTATTATATAATCTTAATAGGCTAGAGAAGCTTCATAAAGGTGAAGATCCAGGCATAATAAAATGCTAAATAGGCAACATATATAAGAAAAAGCGTAACAGGCAGAACTTTAGAGAAGAGTTCTGCCTGTTCTAATATAGAAATTGCTGCAAGTATATTAAGATGAAGTCTATACCTAGATAAAGTCTATATTAAGATAACGTCATCTTATGAATTTCAGCTAGCATTCTTTCGCCGTCTTGGATATGCTGTTCTAAGTGCTCGGCACGCGCTGTTTCATTAGCGGCCTGTAAATCTACTAACTCCATGCGGTGGGCATCTAAGGATCCTTGCAAATCATTATATAAAGTTATGGCATCGTTAAAATTGAGGTTTCCATCATTTTTCATTTCTTCAAAGCGGTTTTTAAGACTAGAGCAACTCAAAGTAGTAATCCTCCTTTATAAATATTTTTTAAGTATAGATATTTTGTTTCAACAACAGTATGCCAAAAATTTAAATATTTATGCTATACTCTTAGGCAAGGTAAACAGTTATATAAGAGAGATGTTGATAATTATGGCGAGGAAAAAAACAAACCAACTAGAAATATTTCAAGCAACTGAGCAGTTGTTGATACGTTATGGATATCATAGCTTCCAATTTAAGCTTTTAGCTGACCAATTAGAAATTGGTAGAAGCACATTATATGAATACTATCGTAATAAAGAAGAGCTAATTACTGATTACATGTGCCATTTGATGCAAAAAATCATTTCTGATTGCGAATCGGTTAGTAAATCAGATAATAGTATTGAACAGTTGAAGGGCTTTGTGAGTATTTTCATGAAATACGCACATATTCATCAAATCCTACAAATAACACATTTTATTAATCCTAAGCAATCAAAATCTATAGAAGCGAACATAAATAGCATAAAAAGTGGTCACGCTACATTAAATCGGCTTTTGGTAACCGTGATAAAAAAGGGACAAGCAGAAAACCTACTCCAGGATGATATCGACGTTACTGTCATTATAGGCGTAATATTTAATACGATTACAATTCCAAATATGACTAGAATGGATACAAATACTTGGATTGAAACTATTTTTGAAGTTGTTATTAATGGAATAGGCGGCAAACAAAAATAAGCTTGCTTTTCTAAAGATAAAATGGAATAATATTATCGACACACAAGTCGGTATTTTTTTTAAACATTTCGACACTCGCGTCGGAAAGTTGCAGGTAAATATAACTATACGCAAGCAATACAAATGTGGAGGGATAAGGTTTGAGTCTATTAAAAAAGCTTACACAATTTTCGAGCAAAAGAAAAAACGTCTGGATTGTGTGTTTAATCTGGGTGTTCGCAGCTGGACTTTTGTCTGGAATAGCGCCATCTGTCAACGATTATAAGATTAACACTGGCGCTTTTGATTTGCCTGAGGATATGCCATCTGTCATGGGACAAGAGGCATTAAACAGTTATTTCCCTGAAGAGTATGTGTTGAGTGCAATTATTGTTTTATATAATGAGCAAGGTATTCAAGACTCAGATTTGCTAGCTATAAAAGATGCTAGTGAATGGCTAAGCTCAGAGGACAAGCCTGTAATTGTAAAATCTACCGTACCGTTTTATCGACTCCCAGATACGGTGATAAATAATTTTATATCTGAAGACCAAACTACACTGATTTTTCCAGTGAGTCTTGAAAGAAACCAAGAAATTGCACTGGTAAATGATACAGTCAAAGAACTAGAACAAACGATATCTAAGACAATAGCGCAGAATACACAACTTTATATTACTGGACCTGCAGGGATTGCGTCGGATACAATTGCTATTTTTGCAAGTGCGGATTTAGTTCTACTATTTTCTACAATTGCGCTGGTATTAGTGCTGTTAGTTATTATTTATCGTTCACCACTACTAGCAATTATTCCATTGTTAATCGTAGGTGTAGTATATCAGGTTGTTGACCGTATTTTAGGAATCATTACTTCGCTAGGCTGGTTCCATGTAGAGGCACAATCTATTTCAATTGTGATGATATTATTATTTGGTGCTTGTACAGATTATTGTTTATTTATCTTTTCTAGATTCCGTGAAGAATTGAAAAAGGTAGAAGATAAATATGAAGCTATGCAAAGGGCAATGCAACAGCTAACAGAGCCAATATTTTTTAGTGGCGGAACGGTATTGGCAGCTATGCTTGTATTATTAGTCGCTAAATATCAAAACTACAATAACTTTGCACCTGTGTTTTCTATAACAATGTTGTTCATTTTACTAGCAGGGCTGACGTTAATTCCTGCAGTCTTTACAATTCTCGGCAGGAAATCCTTTTACCCGTTTATTCCTAAAGTTGGAGATGCGGAGTTAAAGCCTAATGGATTTTGGAGTCGGATTGGCAAGCTTGTCACAGAAAAGCCTTTGCTATCTGGAGGGCTAGTACTGGTAATGATGATTATTTTTGCGTCTAACTTACTTGGTGTGCAATTATCATATAATATAATGAAATCATTCCCAGAAGATATGTCCTCGCGAATTGGGTATGAAATAATTGAAGCAAATTATCCAAGTGGTGACCTTGCACCAACAACGGTTATTATCACGTCTGCGACTGGAGCACCTTTGGTTTTAGATGAAGATTTTATTAGCAAAGTCAGTGATATTAGCAGTACGCTTGAGGGTAGTGAAGGGGTATCATCTTCGACTTTTCCTAGTGTCGAAGATTTCATGTCACTTCCAGAGTGGCAAAAGCAACAATTTATTTCTGCTAATGAAAAAGCAATCAAATTTCAACTTACATTAGAATATAATCCATATGATCAAAGCGCTTTGGATGTTTTGGACAGTTTTAAAGAACAAAAAGATACCTTGATAAACAATGTAGGCTTGTCAAAAGAAGATTATAGCTTGTATTTTGCTGGAGAAACGGCAAAACAAAGCGATGTAAGGGCATTAAGTACACGCGACACAACACTAGCAATTATTATTATCACGGTCGTTATTTTAATAATGTTAGGAATTCAGACTAAATCGATAGTAGCGCCGATTTATATGATGAGTACGATTCTTATTTCCTATATCTCTGCCTTAGGGATTAGTTGGTTTGTGTTTCATAATTTCTTGGGAATGGAGGCAATCAGCTATCGGATTCCCCTATATTCTTTTGTTTTCCTAGTGGCTTTAGGGGTTGACTATAACATTATATTGATATCTCGGATTAGAGAAGAGGCCAAAAAAGCAGCTCATTCTATTGCAATCCGAAAAGCAGTTGCCCTTACAGGTGGCGTTATATCATCGGCAGGTATTATTCTAGCAGCGACTTTTGGAGTATTGATGACACAGCCGTTACAAGAGCTGTATATGTTTGGGTTTACGGTTTCGTTAGGAATTTTAATGGATGCATTTTTAGTGCGCGGTATATTAGTGCCATCGATAGTTCAGCTCTTAGGCAAGTGGAACTGGTATCCAAATAACATAATTGATACGAATGAAAATCCAAATGAAGGTTCAAATGAAGATTCAAATGAGTAAAAAATGTAGAGGATAAAGAAACTATTTAGTTAAAAATTACGTCTGAATAAATATAAGGTACAACTCATAAACACGAATCCTAAATATAGAGAAGAAAGGGGGAAGCAAGGTGAGAGCACTGATAAATAAGAAGCGTAGTATCATCCTCTTGTTAATAATATCATTTGCAGGAATGCTATTATTAGCTTGTAGTGCTGGAGCTCCATATAGTCCAAAGGGGGACATGGCAACACAAGAAAGTGCACCAGCACCGATGGCGACATATGATTCAGGTAGCACTCCTAGTATGGAGTTGACAAGCACCTCAAATCGAGTTAATACTCAGAACAGGAATGAACAAACAGAGGTCGTTAACGATCGCAAACTGATACAGACGGTTCATATTACACTAGAGGTAGAAAATGTGGTTGGAGTTTTAAGGTATATCACTGATTCGACGAATCAAATGAATGGATTTGTGCAGGATTCACGCAGCTGGCAATCTAACAGTGCACAGCACGGGTATATAACTATTCGAATTCCAGCGGAAAGATTACCGCAAGCAGTTCAGGAAATTGAAGGGTTAGGGGAGTTAAAGGACTCCCAAACTAACACACTTGACGTTACTGAACAGTACTTTGATCGCGAGGCACGCTTACGCAACTTAGAGAGGCAAGAGGAACGATATTTAGATATCTTGGCAGATGCGTCAACAACTGAGGATGTACTAAATGTAGAACGTGAGCTAGTCAGAGTTCGCGAACATATTGAAGTGCTTAAGGGTCAGCTAACATATATGGAGCATCAGATTAGCTACTCTACGATAACTATTCAATTACAAGAACGCAAATCTATTACTGAATATTCAAAGCCTTCTTTTGCTACTGCCTTTGAGTCAGCAGGGCAAGCAGTACAAAATTCCATTAACATGATTTTAACATTTATCACATGGATTATAATCGCTGGCGGATATATGTTACCGATAACTCCATTAATTCTCTTAGGACTTTATATCTTTTATCGAAAGGTATATAGTAGAAGAAAGAATGACTCTTCTCAAGGTCCTGAAACTGATTAGTAGGAAGCAATACTAACATAATTTGGGCCTGTATTCTAGATGCATTCTGGGGTACAGGTCTTTTTAATTTAGGAGTGATTAGGTGATAAAAATTGAAAATCCACAAGCATGGTATGAAGCGATTCAGATTAGACGCTCTAGAAGGGCGTTTAACGGTAAACCTGTGGAACAAGCTATAATAGAAGAACTTGAGGATATATATAATAACTTCAATAAACAAGTAACGGGTGCAAGAATAGTAGTTGTGCAAGAAAACGCTGACGAAGCATTTAAAGGCATAATCGGCTCCTATGGGAAAATCAAAGGTGCTCCCGCATATATAGCATTTGTGGGTGATATGGATGATACTAATGTTCAAGAAAAGGTTGGCTATTTAGGAGAGGCCGCCATATTAGAAGCAACCGTCAAGGGTCTAGGGACATGCTGGGTTGCGGGCTTTTTTAGACCAACGATTGTAGCTAAGCATACAGAAATCAAGGAGAATGAAAAGGTTTTGGCAATTACTCCAATTGGTTACACAGAGCAGGTTAAAACTACAGAGGAAAAACTTATGTCTGATATGGCAGGTAGTCATAAAAGAAAGCCATTAGAGGAATTATATACAGGCCTGCCTAAACAGCAATGGTCAAGTTGGGTAGAGCCAGCCTTAGAAGCTGCCAGAATTGCTCCATCTGCTGTTAATAGACAGCCATGGAGGTTTTTAGTTAAAGAGCAAGCGGTCACAGTTTTACTCGACAGAGAGTTTAACTTGTATCGTATTTCTAAGCGGCTGGATTGTGGGATCGCTATGCTTCATCTAGAGGTTGCTGCACTCGTAAAGGGTATTACTGGAGGCTGGACGCTGTTAGAGGATCCTGAGATAGCAAAGTTTGAGGTGAGTAAGCAGTGATTATATTTTTAATCGCTCCATGGGTTGTAGCAGTAGCCACTGCGTTTATTTTGAAAAACATACATATAAAAGATATGCATTTAAGAAGCAAGGCTCTAAATGAGCTAGCAAAAAAACAGTGGTTCTCCGATGTATGGAAAAGTGGCATAACACTATTCTTACTAAATTTGATTACGGCTGGATTTTCATTAGTAATGTTTATTCTAATAACTTATTTAGATTTAAGCATCTTATTTTTGTTCGTTGGTTCAATAGGCATACTGGTTACGGTCTTCGCTTGGATTGTGTTTCGCAGCTTATGGACGGGCTCAAAAAAAGAAAGATTTGTCAGCGCGTTAATAGGCACAAGCTTCTATATAATAGCAGCTATTTTTATCATTATCTATATATGGCAAATAGATCAAAACCTAAATAATGATTCCATAGGCCCGCGAGTATTTGCGCTATATATAGCCCTATATTTAAGTATAAATGCAGGGAGTATGTGTATAGTGACCGTCGGTTTACCAAGCAATCATGATGACAAGCGCACTTAAAGGTAAGGAGGCAAAAGCAATGGGTCATAAAGACTTTAAAGATGAAGTAGTGATTGTTACTGGCGCAGGCAAGGGAATAGGTAAGGAAATTGCTTTTACATATGCAGAACATGGAGCGTGGGTAGTAATTGCAGATAAGGATATAGAAAGTGCTAGGGCAGTTGAGGAAAGCATTATTGCAAAAGGGCAGAAAGCGGTATTTATCGAAACAGATGTATCAAGAGAGGAATCAGTTAGAGCGTTAATAGGTGAAGTAAAAACGAAATATAGCCGTATTAATATTTTAATAAACAATGCAGGTATTTCTAAGTGTTGTTCGCCATATGAACTAAGGCTGGACGACTGGGATAATATCATAAATACGAATTTGCGGAGTGTGTATTTATGCACTAGGGAAGCGGCTACTGTTATGAAGAACAATGGAGGCGGGTGTGTAGTTAATATAGCTTCTACCAGGGCGCTAATGTCTGAACCAAATACAGAAGCCTATGCAGCCTCTAAAGGCGGAATTATAGCTCTAACCCATGCATTAGCAGCATCGCTAGCAAATGACAATATCCGTGTCAATGCAATAAGCCCAGGTTGGATTGAGACAGAGGATTATGAGTCTTTACGAGAAATAGACCATAGCCAGCATTTCTCCAAAAGAGTGGGTAAACCTTCGGATATAGCGCGGGCATGTTTATACTTAACAGAAGCAGGGAACGAGTTTGTTACAGGAACGAATATTGTTATTGATGGTGGTATGACAAAGAAAATGATATATGAAGCATAAAAGGGGAATTAAAGATGGCAACATTTGATGACTTTATGAAACTAGATATTAGAGTAGGCAAGGTAATTAAAGCTGAGGTATTCGAAAAGGCAAGAAAGCCTGCCTATAAGCTTTGGGTCGATTTCGGTGAGGAAATTGGTGTGAAACAATCGAGCGCGCAAATTACAGAGTGCTACGATATTGGAGATTTACTTGATAGACAGGTGCTAGGGGTTGTTAACTTTCCACCTCGACAAATAGCAGACTTTATGTCCGAGGTATTAGTGCTTGGGGTTTATGCAGAACAGGGTGTTGTGTTAATTCAACCTGATCAAAATGTTAAGCTAGGATCAAGGCTAGGCTAGGTTAACTGGCTGAAGGGTTTATAAGTACAGATAATATCGATAACTTGGCGGGAGGATAAGGGTTATGGTTTTACATATTACTAATCTTTCGTGGCGCAGGGAGCAGAAATATATATTACAAAACATTAATTGGTCTATTAGACACGGAGAACATTGGGCCTTACTCGGGTTAAATGGTTCAGGAAAAACTACATTATTGAATATCATTAATGGATATATTTGGCCTACTAGCGGCGAAGTTGAGGTGCTTGGGAAAAAGTTTGGTAGCTTTGACTTGCGGGTTCTCCGTAAATCTATAGGCTGGGTAAGTAGCTCACTACAAGAAAAGCTATATAGGAACGAAACGGCCGAAGATATTATCATTAGTGGAAAGTATGCTACTATTGGTCTGTATGACAATCCAGTAGAGGATGATAGAGACTTAGCTATGCAGCAATTGCAGCTACTAGACTGTGAGCATCTATTTAAGCGCACATATAATACCCTTTCACAGGGTGAGCGACAAAAAGTTTTGATAGCGAGAGCTTTAATGAGCTCACCTAAGCTTCTCATTCTTGATGAGCCCTGTGCAGGTCTTGATGTATTCTCGCGAGAACATTTACTGAACACAATAGAGAGTCTAGCGCAGCAAGTGGATGCGCCAACACTTATTTATGTAACTCATCATATAGAAGAGATTATGCCTGTATTTAATAAGACACTCCTATTGAAACAAGGCACAGTTCACTCTGGGGGTAATACGCAGGAAGTATTAACAAGTTCAAGATTGAGTAATTTTTTTAACCATAATGTTGAAGTGCAGTGGAGCAATGAACGGGCTTGGCTAAAAATATTGTAATGGTATACTAAGATAAAAGAGTAGTACCAATATAAAAGAGTAGTACCAATATAAAAGAGTGGTATCAACATAAAAGAGTAGTATCAATAACTAAAAGAAAGGAACTTGATATATGGCAGATATTGAGCAAATGGTAGCAAAGGGGGCCTATGCTAGGCATCTAGGTGTTCAATTACTAGAGCACGCCCCAGGATACGCTAAGGGTAAGCTTGAGCTAAAGCCCTACCTTATGAATAGCTTAGGCATCGCACATGGTGGTGCTATTTTCTCTTTGGCAGATTGCATCTTTGCAATTGCTTCGAACTCTCATGAAGGTAGTGCCCTAGGAATCAATGTAAATATTGCCTATTTCAAAGCGTTGCGAGAGGGTACACTATACGCCGAGGCTAAAGAAGTATCTCTGACATCTAAGCTAGCACATTACCTAGTTCATATAACTAATGAAAAGGGTGAGCAAATCGCTCTGTTTAGTGGCACGGTGTATCGGAAGGTATAGAGATTAAGGGGTGTCAATTATTGATATGAAGAGACGGATTGTATACTTAACAATTATAGCAATGTTATCAATAGCCCTAGGTTTATTATATTCTAACTACAAAAGCCTGCAGCAGACCATTAGTAATTATGATGAAACAGAAATGAAAGATTCCGTGGATGGATTAAGCCGGGGAAACGCTGATGAAGTCCAGCGCAAAGAATTTACTGATGATATGAATCGATCTGGGTTGTTTGGCAATGATAGTGAAGCATTGCTAAGTGAGTTCAGGGCGATTACGTTAGCTGAGTGGCAGTTGCGGTCATACCCATATACAGCTAATGAGATTGTGAAAGATTTAGTGGTTCGTACAGATTTAATCCCGTACGAATCAGTGCCTGGGGGAAGCATGTTTTTTGATCCTGATAAGGTAATATTGTTAACCCATAATTGGGCTGTGGCTTATTTTGAGGATGGACATATCCATGGTTTTTTACTGCTGAAGTATGGTATTGACCAAAGAAACCAGCTAACTTGGACGGTAATTGACTCATGGATTCCACAGGGTATAGATTATGAAAGCAAACTACTCACAGATAAAGAAGTAGTTCGATTAATATCTGAAGCCTCTGAACGGCACTGGAGCACAATGTTTGATTACGATGACGCGGAAGAAGAGCTACTCGCATATCTCCAAGAGGTATATACAGTTGAGGTCAGTCAACAACTACTAGCTAGCTATAATTTCAAAACTCTCGAAGGAAGATTATTTTTTGAGAATGGGAAACAAGGCACATTGTATGCTTGGCATCAGGCCGAAGCTGCACTGCTTTACCATAAGCAGGATCGGGCATTATACAGTGTAACTGTCCCAGTCGGAGATGGGTATTATGAAGAAAAGCAAATAGAACTTGTGTATTTATTGAATCGTGGCTGGCGAGTTAATACGATTATAGATTATTGATTAAATTATTTATTATAAAGTATAGATTTATTAATTGTAGATTATAGAGAAGATAATAATTTTATAGACTATGATGGTAATATTATAGTCTATGAAAGTTATGGGAGCATGTATTATATGGCAATATCAATTTTGAGCATCTCAGAGTTTGTTGGAACATTAGCTTTTGCAATGTCAGGAGCTTTATTGGGTATAAGTAAAAGACTAGACTACTACGGTGTGGTGGTATTGGCAGTCATAACGGCATTAGGTGGGGGAATGATTCGTGATGTATTAATCGGCAACACACCGCCAATGGCACTGACAGCACCTTTTTTTACAATTATAAGTATTATTACTGCTATCATGACAATATATTTTTATCAGATACTAAATAAGCATAGAAGCATGATACAACTATGTGATGCGTTTGGGCTAGCTGCATTTACGGTTATGGGCGCAAGCATGGCAACTGCCTACGGATATACTTCGCCGTTTATTGTAATTTTTCTAGCTTTGCTTACGGGTACAGGCGGGGGAACGATTAGGGACATATTTGTTAAAGAAATTCCCTATGTGTTTCGAAAAGAAATCTATGCTGTTGCCTCTATGATTGGAGCGGTAGTTTATTTACTAGCATATCTACACGTCACAGAAGTAATGGCTGTTTATGCCTGTTTTATCACAACATTGACTATTCGATTATTATCAATAAGGTTTAATTTGCACTTACAGGTGACTAAGAAAACAAATGAAGAGGAGCAAGATGAATGGATACAAAGAAAAGAGACAGTATGATAAAAATATTTAAATTCGGTGTTTGGGCCGGTGGGATGGGTTTTATTTTAGCTTTGTTTAGTGTTGTGTTTTTCTTAGTCGATGGTCGTGGAATTGGATTGACGGATTTATTTAATGTAGGTATTACCTTATTTGCATTTGTGTATTTTAGACAAGGGTTAAGAAAGCTAAGGGATCAAAAAGAATAGTTAGCAATTAATCATATACCTTTTTCAGGCGCAAATTCTCGTTATAGGTCTTAATTAAGTTAATGCCCTCTGCTAATGATGGAGGTTCAATAGAGCTATGCATTTTAGTTATTATTTCTGGGGGGACGATACGTTCCCTTTTTGTGTTACGTTCAAGGGCAGTATCAAGTGGAGTATGTACCCAATGCAGAGTGACCTGAGCTTGGTGTTTTTTAGCCACCTGTAGAATAGGTTTACGGTTTCTTTTCTTCAGATTTGTAGCATCAAATATAACATCAAGCTGATTGGATAAGGTATAATCGAGCAGGCGGATAGCGATATCAAATACAATTTTATCGTGTTTTATTACTGTTGCATCGCCCCATAGAAATGCCCTTAATTCATCAGTAGAAATCTTATAGCCTGATAGCTTCTTAGCAAGGGTAGATTTTCCACTTCCAGGTAGACCGCATAGCACATGTAAATTCATTATTAAGACATTCCTTTCATAAGTAAGATGTTAAATGCATTAAATCATAATTGTTAAAATATAGTTTTTCGATTTGGAGGCAAGACTATGCATACATTCAAAGGTATTATATGCGACATAGATAATACTTTACTACAATCACGCATTGAATTCGTACAAATGAAAAGGCATTAATAAAAACGACCATCTTAAATAATTAGACAGTCGTTTACATTACTTGCGAGTATTTAACGAAGCTTTTTAAAAAAATCTTTAAGCAGGCTACTGCATTCATCACGTTTAACTCCTGATATTACTTCAACCTGATGGTTAAAACGGGTGTCATTTAAAAGATTCATTAAAGAACCTACACAGCCCGCCTTCGGATCAGTAGCTCCATAGACGATCCTAGGGATTCTGCTTTGTAATATCGCACCTGCACACATAGGGCATGGCTCAAGAGTGACGTACATCGTGCAGTCAAGCAAGCGCCAGCCTTGTAAGACCTGACTGGCGCATTCAATAGTAAGAATTTCTGCATGAGCTAACGGATTTTTGTCTATTTCTCTACGGTTGTAAGCGGAAGCAATCACTTCATCATTTCTAACTATGATTGCGCCTATTGGTACTTCACCGATTGCAGATGCTTTGTTAGCCTCTTGTATAGCTAAATCCATGTAGTGATTATGTTTATTAGTAACCATAGATAATAACCTCATTATCTATATTTTTTCATTTCCTCTTCAATAGAAGCCGACAATATCTCGTCTTCAATCTCTTCTTCGCGTTTTTGTGGTTTATTGTTAGCAGCTAGCTTTGCGCGTTTTGCTTCACGGTCTTTAATGTACTTATAAATAAAGTAACCAGCTGCTGCAATTGCAACAAACGGCAGTGTCCATGCAAGTATATTAAAACCTGAGAATGGTGGAGATATTAATACAGTAGGTCCATATTTCTCTAAAAAGATATTGCGAATTTGCTCTTTAGTATAGCCTTCAGATAACAACTGTCTTATTTCTTCACGTTTCTGTTGAGAACTGCTCGCCGGGCAGTCAATTAGTGGAACGCCTCACTCAACTGAGAAGAATAAATCGACAACCTCACGGTACTCTTGGTGCGTAACTTCTTGACCCTGTGCTTGTACCAAAAATGGTGAAGCAAAGCTAATAATGAACGCACTTAGTAACAATAAGGATAGGAATCTTGTTGTCTTCATCCTTAAACCTCCAAACTTATCAAATTGGTTTCATTATATCATAAATTGTTAAAAGTTATTTACAATCCTTTGTGTCAAAATAGTGAACTTTTTACAGAATTATTATTAACAAGTTATCATAAAATAAAATAAAAACAAAAAAACGACCGATATGGTCGTTTAACGTAATGGCGTGCCCTGAGAGATTCGAACTCCCGACCTTTTGATTCGTAGTCAAACGCTCTATCCAGCTGAGCTAAGGGCACAGTATGGCGGAGTGTGAGAGATTCGAACTCTCGATACGACTATAAATCGTATACTCGCTTAGCAGGCGAGCGCCTTCAGCCGACTCGGCCAACACTCCATACAATTATATTATATATTTAAATGAGCAAAAAAGCTCAATGCCAATATTGATAATAAAACCAACCCATAGAGAGTTGGTTTTATATGGCGGAGAGGGTGGGATTCGAACCCACGCACGCTTTGACACGCCTGGCGGTTTTCAAGACCGCTCCCTTAAACCACTTGGGTACCTCTCCATAACTAGTATCGAAGGATTTGTTTGCTGTGTATTTAACAGCGACATGAACATCTTATCACGAAATGCAATAACAAGTCAACACCTAAGACACAAATATTTATTGGTATATATTGGATAGTGATTTTAACATAAAGACTTAGAGGATCGAACGCATGGTAAATAAGACGCTATTTGCCAGTTGATTTTTTACTATGGGTGTTGTATTATAGAAAGTGCGCCTTACGGAGTGGTGTCCGAGCTGGCCGAAGGAGCACGATTGGAAATCGTGTAGGCGGTGTTGAATCGTCTCGAGGGTTCGAATCCCTCCCACTCCGCCATTAACAAGTTTATAAAGTTTGTCGTGCTAGATGGGGAGGTAGCGGTGCCCTGTAACCCGCAATCCGCTATAGCGGGATTGATGCCTGCTCTGAGGTGCTATTACGTGTAGTCTGACCCATGTAAGTGGCGTTGACGACTGGGTCTTGTGCAACGGAAACTCGTGAACCCCGTCAGGTCCGGAAGGAAGCAGCGGTAAGTGAATCTTTTCGTGTGCCGCAGGGTAGCCTGGTCTGAGTTAACTGCATGGGTAACGTACGGGTGATAGTCATCGAAGGCAGGTGCACGACATTAAATTTTAAATATATAGTTGCACTTTAATAAAGGGAGTGTCGCGAAATTACTTAATTATTAAGTAGTTAGCGATGCTCTCTTTTTACATATATAGCTTTGCTTGAGGTAGTGCAATATTATTTGGAAACATATACAAATATATGGAACATTTTATGGTACAATACAAGGGATTGTTGTTTGTGTGTCGAAGAGTATTGCTAGCAGATGACATATGTCAGTTTTATTATATTTATTCCATTATAATAAGGGGTGCTTAGAATGAGAATGCCGAGCTTATGTTGTCCATTGAACATTACTAGCGCAGAGCTGGAGGCTTTGTTAGAAAGCAACCAGTGTGGGGTCATTTCGATGGATGGATACGGAAAAATTATAAACGCAAATAATATGTTTTTACGCTTTGCAGACTATGATAGAGCCCAAATAATAGGAAATAATATTGTCGACATCCTCGGAACTAAAGCTGAGGTGCATGCTTATAATGCTTTATTACATTTAGTACAGGCACAATCTTGCCAACAGATTAATGCTCAGAGTAAAAAAATGGAGAAGCTTATCATTCTAGATAGGGAAGGTAGGGAATTCTCTACTGAAGTTAAGATACGTATTGATTATCAGAAACGTACTATGAATTTATTAGATGACAATCTTATTATATTGATTATGAAAGATATTAGGGAGTTATCAGAGAAAAATATTATTAAATTAGCCCGAAAAAGTGTAACTCAGGACATGGATATGGGATTTGTAGTTATGAACAAGGAATATAAGGTAATAGAGATTAATGATAAGGCAGCCTACTATTATGGACTTACACGTGAACAGATTTTAAATGTTCAAAACGGTAAGATATTAAATGGCTTCCCAAGAGAGTATTTATTTTGTAAGTGTACATTAGAGACGGGCATACCACTAAAGAACCATGTGGTATCTTGGAAGGTCGGGGATCAGAAACGTAGCTTTGTAGTTGATACAATACTGATTAAAAGTCGTAACAAACAAATTGTAGGTGCTTGCTCGCTGATTAAGGACATAACAGCTTTAAAGTCGTTGGAGCTACAGATTCAGCATAATGAACGCCTAGCGATGATAGGGCAAATGGCTGCTGGTGCGGCTCATGAGATACGAAATCCTATTACCTCGGTTCGAGGGTTTGTACAATTGTTACGGAGGACATTGCAGCAACATGAAATGAATAAAGAAGTTGGTTACACTGATATTATGCTTAGTGAAATTGATAGAATTACTGATCTTATAAATGAATTTTTATTACTATCTAAGCCGCGGGAAATGAAGGTCGTAAGCTGTGGCTTGAATGATATTATTGAAAATGTTAAACCTGTAATTTCAAGTGAGTCATTACTACATGATGTAGAGGTTACGTATGAATTGCAAGTTAATGCACTTATAAGGGTTGATAGAGACTTGCTTAAGCAGGTGTTTTTAAATATAACGAGAAATGCTATAGAAGCAATGGCAAACGACAAAGGAAAGCTACATATTAGCAGCACTATTTTTGAAAAAGAGCGTATGGTAGCGATAAACTTTAAAGACTCTGGACCAGGAATTCCTGCTTATATGGTTGATAAGATATTTGACCCGTTTTTTACTACCAAGGATACAGGGACAGGTCTAGGATTACCTGTTTGTCAGCGAATTGTAAGTGAACTAGGAGGCAAGATAAAGGTTGTTTCCAAGGGGTATGGCACTACTTTCTCTGTATACCTGCCGATAGAGGCAATTGAAGGTTAGATTGTTAGCTATACATTTTAAATACATAACTGTATAATAGATTGAAAATAAGCTCCTTGAGGTGACCCCGTGTGACTTATCTAGCGTTATATAGAGCCTGGAGGCCCCAGGCGTTCAAAGATGTAACTGGACAAAAACATGTGACAAGGACGCTCCAAAATGCACTGCGACAGAAGAAATTTGCCCATGCGTATCTGTTTTCTGGGCCTAGGGGTATTGGCAAAACAAGTATTGCTAAAATTTTTGCAAAAGCAATTAATTGTCAGGAAGGACAGCCTGAGGAACCATGCAATACATGTACTGCGTGTAAGGCGATTACTAGTGGTGAGTTGTTAGACGTATCTGAAATCGACGCCGCATCAAACCGAGGTGTTGATGAGATCAGAGATTTGCGTGACCAAGTGAAGTATGCGCCGACAGAGGTGCCTTACAAGGTTTATATTATTGACGAAGTGCACATGCTTACTAATGAAGCCTTTAACGCTTTGCTTAAAACATTGGAAGAGCCACCTAGTCATGTGATATTTATCTTAGCCACAACGGAACCCCATAAGCTCCCACTGACTATTATATCTAGGTGTCAACGCTTTGATTTCCAACGGATTAGTAACGATGATATTGTTCAGCGCCTTCAGTACATCTGTGATGAAACGGAGGTTGGATATGAGCAGGAGGCTTTTGAGGTAATTGCCTATAGTTCTGAGGGAGGACTCAGAGATGCCTTGAGCTTACTGGATCAATCCTTAGCCTTAGGGAATAACGCCCTTAAGCTAGAGCATGTTCAAACAATTACAGGTTCAATGAATCAAAAACTGCTCATTTCAATATTAGAACATATTGCGAATAGACAGATAAATGATGCGCTGATTGTATATGACGAAGCGATAGCTGAGGGTAAAGACCCAAAGCAGGTTGTCAAAGATTTGTTGCATTTTTGTCGAGATTTATTGTTATTGAAAGTAACCCCAACAATTGAAGAAATAAAGCATAAAGGCATAATGTCAGATGAGAATCAGCAACTGGCGGAGAGATTTACAGATGAAGAGTTAATTGATATGCTAGAACAGATTGCTAGGACTGATAATGAGGCGCGATTTATTAATCAGCCGAGGGTTTTGGTTGAGCTTATGATTGTTCGTTTGTGCAGACGTGCAAATGTAGCTTCGGAAACGGTCGCTCAGAAGCAGGATGGTTCATTGAATAATCAATACATACAACAGATTCAGCAATTACAGCAGCAGTTTAGTGATTTGCAGGAGTCAATCAAACAGGGAACATTCACGGTTGGTAATGACTCTATCGGTGCAGAATCGTCGAACAAATCTATAGCAAAGCCCAAAATTACAAAGACAGCAATTCCTATGGAGCAGTTAGAAGAAATTTATAGTCAGAATAATCATAAGGTTTTAAGTAAAATCCAAGCAAACTGGAATGATGTCCTGGAAAGGGTCAAAAGACAAAAAGTCACCTTGCATGCTTGGCTGATAAATGGCGAGCCTGTGGCTGTATATCAGCAATATATTGTATTAGCTTTTAAAAATGCAATTCATCGCGAGACTACTGATCAGCTGGAAAACCGTCAGCTAATTGAAGGTGTAATTAAGGCTATGACCTCGAAGCCGTTTCAGGTAATGACGCTCTTGGCTAACGACTGGGAGCAAGCTGCTAAAAGTGTTAGTGGTGAAGGTGGTACGGCCAACGAACAAGATGAGCTTGTTAATAAAGCTATTGAGTTATTTGGAGAAGAGTTTGTAGAAATTAAAGAATAATATTAATATAAATAGTAGCTACAACGCTAGAAGAATTTAGGAGGATTGATTTAAATGAATATGAATCAAATGATGAAGCAAGCAAAAAAACTGCAAAAGGAAATGGCGAAAGCCCAAGAGGAGCTAGCTACAAAAACAGTAGAAGGTACTGCTGGGGGTGGCGTTGTTACCTGTGTAGTTAATGGTCATAAGCAGGTAGTAGATGTAACGATTAAGCCAGAGGCCGTTGATCCAGATGATATTGAAATGCTCGAGGACTTAGTGTTAGCTGCTATGAATGAGGCATTAAAGAATGCGGATGAGCTAGCTTCTAAAGATATGGGTAAATTCACAAAAGGATTGAATATGCCTGGTCTATTCTAATGCATCATTAACTAAGTTAATTATTATAGATAGAATTTGAAGGTGATTTTTGATGATACACTTGCCAGAACCAATGCTAAAGCTGGTGGAGTCTTTTATGAGGTTGCCGGGGATTGGGCCGAAAACGGCACAGCGCCTGGCTTTTTTTGTACTTAAAATGCCAGATAAAGAAGTGCTTAGCTTTGCGGAAGCTCTGCATAGCGTGAAGACGGATATTATGTTCTGTCAAGAGTGCCAAAATATCAGTGATTCTCCAGTTTGCCAGCTTTGTCAGGATGGGTCTAGGGATCACTCTATTATCTGTGTCGTGGAGCAACCTAAAGACGTGATTGCTATAGAGCGCATGCAAGAATTCCGTGGTAAATATCACGTTTTGCAGGGTGCTATATCGCCAATGGATGATATCGGGCCAGAGGATATTAAGATTAAAGAACTAATCCATAGGTTATCAGATGAACGCATCGAAGAAGTGATTTTGGCTATGGATCCTAATATTGAAGGCGAAGCAACAGCTATGTACCTATCAAGACTAATAAAGCCAACTGGAATTAAAGTCACTAGGCTAGCCCATGGTTTACCTGTGGGCGGGGATTTAGAATATGCCGATGAAATAACATTAGCTAAAGCAATTGAAGGTCGAAAGCCACTTTAATTTGTCATAAATAAACCTCCTTATGCATTTATTAGTATAAAAAGATGGAGGTTTATTTTTTATGGACAATCAGGTGGAAGGCGCTAAAGATGAATTATATAAGCAGCTTAAAGAAGTGAGAGAAGAGTGGAAATTAGCGTGTAATCAATTTGAATATGCTACTAACAATAAAATGATTGATACGATTATAGGTAGAATGAATCGCGCAGAGCAACAATATGCAAAAATATTACGCGCTTTAGAAAACGAGCGTATTAATAAGTCATAGTTAAACACTTGTCCTCATAATATATGATTGAGGAGGTGGCGACTGTGTATCAACTATTGATATTAGCAGCAGTTATGTTAGTGGGATTATTTATAATTTATACAGGTAAAAATCTATATAAACCACTTGAAATAATAACTAAAATTTTTGTGCAGGTTGCAATAGGGGCAGTGTGCATTATCTTATTTAATACAATCGCAAGTCCGATTGACTTTAAGCTAGCTCTAAACCCTGTTACCGCAGCGATAACTGGCTATCTAGGGGTGCCAGGATTTATAGCTTTATTGGTAATAAGATTAGTAATAGCGTAAAAAATATATATTGGCACATAATAAAAATCAAGCGTTAGAAAAAAATGCTTGATTTTTAATGTTGTTAACGATATTCTGTATTATAACAAGTGCAAAAATGGAGCGTGTAATATAACACAAAAATTTTGCATGCTTCGCTAAAAACTGTATCTACTAAAATTGGCTATCTGTACTATAAAAGCCATCCTTGATGTACTGCTGTATAGTGCTATGTAATAGTAAAAAAATGAGGCTGTGTACATAAAACAGCGATATTTAACAATAATACAAGCTGGCTGCTGTTAATATAGTTATTTTGGGCTATATAGTATAGACGGTTTTATGTTAAGATGTTCATAATGCGGCTACATGTAAATATTAACAAAGGTGTGTATTGTAATGGTAAGATATATAGAAGCGTATATAGGTGAATATGCAAGTGGTAAGAGTGAGGTTGCAATTAACCGGGCGTTACAGCTAAAGGCTGGGCGGGGTGAAGTTACGCTGGTAGATTTAGATACCGTTGAGCCCTTTTATACATTAAGGCCGATAAAGAAAAGGCTAGAAGAGAAGGAACTGCGGGTAATAGCATGGGATCCACAGGAAATTATGGGATTTGGTGAAACTGGTATCCTAATGAAGCCTGAAATGCGCTGGGCTTTACAGCATGCTGGAGACATAGTGCTAGATATCGGGTATGGTGTACAAGGAGCTAAGATATTAGATACAATAGAGGGCGCAGCAGAGAATGCCGATTTAAAATTGTATTGTGTTATTAATACTGGCAGACCAATGACTAGTGATGTTAATGACATAATTACATACGTCAATAACATAGTTGGTATAGACGGGTTAGTGAACAATAGTCATCTTGGTGACCATACTGATGTTGATTTTATACAGACAGGTAGCGATATAGTATTAGACGCAGCTAAAAAGCTAGGACTGCCTGTAATCGCCACGACAGCAGATATTAGCTTTAAAGAACAATTAGGCTCCCATGATAAAAATAATATAGAAGTTAGATATTTAGAACGCTGGATGCCATCGGCCCTTTGGTAAGGGTTAGATGTACCTATAAATTAAAAAGTATAAAAAATAATGTTCTAATAGTAAATAGGAGGTGTTTGTAGAATGGTAGATAAGCCCATTCAAGGGGAAAAGCGCGTATTTATGACGGGTAATGAGGTTATCGCTTGGGGAGCAGTAGCTGCACAGGCAGAGGTTATGTATGGATATCCAATTACACCGCAAAACGAGGTCATGCATTATTGGACTCGATTAGCCCCTAAGTTTGACAAAGGATTTTTACAAACAGAAGACGAATTATCCGCTGGCTTTGCAACAATTGGTGGAGTGCTAGCGGGACGCAAATGCTTTACAGGAACTGCAGGCCCTGGTAACACGCTAATGCAGGAGCCGTTCTCAATGGCGGAAATGATGCGTATTCCGATAGTCGGAATGATTTTACAGCGTGGAGGACCATCAACTGCAACAGTTATTTATTCACAGCAGGAAGTTACACTTACAACCTTTGGTGGTAATGGCGAAGGACACAGAATAGTTTACTCACCGTGTAATCACCAAGAGCTATTTGACTATACAATAAAATCTTTTAACACAGCATGGAAATATCGTTTCCCAACGTTTTTACTGGCTGATGGATATCAGGCTAAGATGCGTGAGCCATTAGTAATGTACGATCCAGAGGAACGCGGTATTGAAATGGTTAAGCCAGAGGTAACTCTAGGTAACGGTATGGAGAAAGGCTATTACAATCATGTCCGTAATACATTCAACACAGAAGAAGAGTTGTATGATATCGTAATGGACATGGAAAATGAATTCCAACGCGTAGCTCCTGAAATCATTGAATATCAGGAATTTGATTGCGATGGAGATATGGATGTACTGATAATCGCCCATGGTGTTGTATCACGTGCTGCGCAAGCTGCTGTACAAAACCTGCGTGAAGAAGGATATAAAACAGGACATTTCCGTCCGATTACATTACGTCCGTTCCCAGTAGAGGAATTAAGGGCTACTGCACAACGTGCGAAGAAGATACTAATTGTTGAAAGCGCAATAGGTCAATTAGGCAAGCTAATAAAAGAAGCGTTGCATGGCCTACCAGTTGTTAGTGACACATTGTATCGCCCAGGTGTAGGTATTACATCTGATGAAGTTGTTGAAAAAGTGAAAGCAATAGCGGATAAGTAGGAGGGAGGTTACCTGATGAGTGTAGAAGAAAAAAGTTTACCACCGAAGTTACCTAAGTCTTATAATTTAGAATCAAAACCACATAAGTTCTGTCCTGGCTGTGGACACGGTAGCGTGCTACGTGCGATAGCAGAATCTATAGATGAGTTAGGAATTCAAGATCGAGTTGTATATGGCTGTGATATCGGATGTTCATTATTATCTTGGGACTTCTTGTCAGTTGATACTGTGCAAGCCCACCATGGAAGAACAACACCAGTTATCACTGGTGCAAAAAGAGCCAATCCAAATATTGTTGGAATTGCGTACATGGGTGATGGCGGAGGCTACGCCATTGGTTCGCAGCATTTAGTTAATGCAGCAAATCGTAATGAGAAAATCACATTGTTCTTAGTTAACAACTCTAACTATGGTATGACAGGAGGACAAATGGCTCCTACTACCTTACCTGGTCAAAAAACAGAAACATCCCCTTATGGTAGAGATGTAGAAGATACTGGTAAGCCGTTCCTAGGACCTGAGATGGTTGCGGCAGTAACTGGTGATGGTGCATATGTGGCACGTGCTTCCACGTCGAACTATATTCAAATGAAGAAATTCATCAAAAGAGCATTGGAAAATCAGCTTGAAGGCAAAGGCTTCTCATTTGTTGAAATATTAGCAGGTTGCCCAACAAACTGGCGCACAGATGCAAAGGATACATGGGCACGTATCGAGAACGATATGGCAAATTTCTTTAAAGTTGGCGAAATTAAAGTGCCAGGTAAGGAGGTATAATTGTGACCACAAAAATTGCATTAGCAGGAGAAGGTGGACAGGGCGTCCAGTCCGTTGCTGAAATTTTAGCGGAAGCTGCAAATCAAGAAGGTCGTGAAGCAATCTATATTCCTAACTTTGGCGTTGAACAACGTGGTGGAGTATCCATTGCCTTTGTACAAATTTCAGATGAAACAATCGGTTCCCCTAAATTCAAAACTGCAGATATCGTAATAGCTTTAAGTGGACGTTCAATTCCGCGTACCGCTCAATACGTAGATGGCAATACAGTGTTTGTATACGATGCTGCAATTAAGGAACATTTAGACGCACTTCCTAAACACGCTAAAAAGGTACTGAGCATACCAGCGTTAGAGGTAGCAAAAAATGAATTGAACCCGCGTGTATTTAACGTTATTATACTGGGTGCTGTTATTGCGGCGACAAATGTAATTACTATAGATCAAGCAAAAGCAGCTATTGAAGCCAAATTAGGTCATAAATTTGCGCAAAAACCTGAATTGCGCGACCTGAACTATCGTGCTCTTGAACGTGGCGCTGAGCTTGTTCAAGAAGCAGAATAGGAGTGATGAAGCAGATGAAATTCGAAGGTATCACACTTACAGGGCAAAAAGGTAACTTCACAATATACCCTGATTTATGTAAAGGGTGCGGCTTATGTATCCAGAAGTGCCCAGTAAACATAATTGTTTGGTCTAAGGATAAACTAGGTATATATGGAACGCCGATTGTTGAGACGAACGATCAAGACAAATGTATTGCCTGTTTCCGTTGTGAGATGGCTTGTCCAGATATAGCTATCCGCATTGATAAGGTTGGTAAGAAGTCGGAAGCAACTAAGTAAATTTGCAGCATAACGATTTGTAGTATAAATAATTGTAGTATAAAGATTTGCAAGTATAAGGTATGTACAAAAAAAGGAGTAGCCAGCTACTCCTTTTTTCATGCTCATTATTATGTATGTACGTGTTATTATTCGAACTAAATTTAAGCTAATATTAAACTTTATAAACATTAAACCCATGGTTAGATGAGCGGATGGTAACAGCATGGTGCATTCCGCGAATTTGCCAGAGCCAATAGCTATCGATAGCTGATAAAGATATATTTATTACTAATAGCGCTGATAGGAAGTACCAAAAGGTTGGCAACAAAACCATTAACATTGCGAACATGCCTGTGCCCAATATTAAGGGCGTAGATAATATAAAAATATAGTTCCTTTTAATAACCATTTTTTCAGAGTGCCACTTAGGTGTAGGCAGGCCGATAGTAGGTATGATTTGAAGACCTGGGACAATTCCTAAGCTGAAGTAAGCAATACCATGTAACACTTGGTGCAGAATAGGGGCTAGAAAAGCACCAGCTAAAAATTGCACTAAAATAAATTCAATACTTAATGTAGGCACTGAGTAAAAAGTATATAATTGTGAAAGTAATAAGCTGATTAATATAACGAATAGTAAAAAAGATAGGCGCATAAAAAGTTTAATTCTTGCCGTAATTTTACTGTTAAAAATAAGCTTATAGTGGTAATATGTAGAATCATCAAAGTTTTTCATGTATAGCATCACCCTAATGAAATTATAACTACAGAAGTTCGGTATTACCATAAGACAAAAGGTACAAATGGAGGGAATTTACATGAATCCTATATATAAAGCATGGAATGTAGTTGAAATAGAAGAGCCAGAGCAATGGCACGCTAAAAAGAAACAGGTCTGGGACAAGCCGGTAATCTGTTACGTTGATGGGCTTGACGCAAAGGTTGTAACGGTATTCAAAAAAAACACAAAGGATTTCCCTGAAGCAAAAGCAGAAGAAGCGCTTTGGGATATCTTTGCTGAACCGTGTTTGTACTTATCTAATGAGGATTTTGGTCATTTTATACACTCATGGGAAAAGTTTATTGATCTGCAGAAAGAATTTTGGTTTCAGATAGCTACAGAAAATAAACAAAAAATAAACGTATCCTTAATGCGCAAAGCCTTTATTACAATTGGATCTTACAAGCTGCTACAGCTAAATAATTCTAGTAAAAAAACGTATATAAGCGAACAAAAATTAACAGCATTGATGTCGTTATTGGCAGAAATTTATGATGATGTTAACGGGAAAAAGTTAACAATCTGGGGTACAGATGAGCAGTTAATAGAAAAATTACAAGAAAAAGGCGTGCAGGTGCAGGCTATAGCAATAGATACGAATAATAAGCGATCACAGTTAATTAATAGCGTAGAGGATGCTGATGGGCTAATAATTTTAAACGATTGCGATAAGGTTAGAGGTATATCAATGCAGCCTGTCCTAGAGCGTATGAACGAAAAGGTTATTATTGATACCTGTTATATATATGAATTAGCTGAAATTGAGAAACTAGGTGCGAGGTTAGTGTATTGCTAAATCAACAAAGTCGACCACTATACGAACATTTAAGGAAGCATACTGATGAACAAACAGTCAGATACCATATTCCTGGACATGCTGGTGGGGCTATGTATGAACTTGCGAGCTGGCAAGAAATTGCTAAGTGGGACGTTACCGAGATTTATGGTATGGATGACTTACACTCCCCTAATTCAGTCATTAAAGAAGCTCAACAGCTAGCTGCGAAAGCTTATGATGCTGGGAAATCATACTTTTTAGTCAACGGCACAAGTAGTGGGCTGCTAGCGAGTATCCACGGGTTGTTCAGGCGGGGAGATACTGTGCTTGTTCAACGTAATGCTCACAAATCTATATATAATGCATTAATGCTATTAGGATTAGAGCCGCAGTATTTAATGCCAGAGCCAATTGAGCCAGAGACAATAGCGAGCGTGGTAACACCTAGCATACTTAAAACAGCCCTTGATAGATACCCAGAAGCAAAGGGTGTAATTATAACCAGTCCGACCTTTTACGGTCATGCGGCAGAAGTAGCATCGCTATCTAAGCTTTGTCACGAATGTAATAAATTGCTTATCGTAGATGAAGCACATGGAGCTCACTATAACTTCCATCCACAGCTCAAGCCTTATTCGGCCCTGCGCAGTGGAGCTGATATTGTCGTACAGAGCTTCCACAAAACACTCCCAGCGCTGACCATGGGCTCTATACTGCATGTTAATACCAGAGCGCTTGGCAAGATAGATATGGAACGTCTTGACTATTATATTAGCGTCTTTCAAACGACAAGTCCTTCTTATGTTGTGATGGCGTCCTTGGATTTTGCAAGGCATTGGGGAGTGCATGCAGGTGAAGCTGCTATAGATAAAGCTATTACAAGAAAACAACAGCTGTGTAAGCAGCTTCAGCAAATAGGCATTGTACCGTGGGACTCTCATTGGGAGCAGTCGGGGCTAGCTATTGATCCATTGAAATTAACAATACCTACTAATAATATAAATGGAAAAATGCTGGAACAAATATTGGCGAGTGAGCAAATATACATCGAGCTAGTAAGCGCAGACCATATTTTATTGCTACTAGGTTTAGGAATGGAACAGGCAGCAGATGAGCGCTTGCTTAATGCACTTATTAAGCTAATCGACAGTTCGAGGGCAGACAATCCAAAGTTAAACAATCCAAAGGCAAACAATTCAAAGATATGCACAACAGACTATCCTCAGCTACCACAACAGTCACCTATTGTTGCTGTGCCCTTTTCCCGTATTTCCCAGGAAATATATCAGGAATCGACACACAGGGTGCTGTTAGAGCAGTGCATAGGAAATGTAATAGCGGAATTTGTAATTCCCTATCCACCAGGTATTCCCCTGCTGTGCCCAGGAGAGCAGATTACGAAAGAACATATAGACTATATTTACAAGGCAAAGAAAGCTGACATTCATTTTCAAGGGGTAACGGATACTACACTTAATAGCCTAAAATGCTATTTGAAGGAGTTGCTATAGAAATGTCTAAGGGACTTTTTATTACTTTTGAAGGCACAGAAGGTGGAGGAAAATCCACACAGGTAAAGTTGTTTGTAGAGAAGTTGACAGCAGAAGGCTATAATGTAGTCCAAACACGGGAGCCTGGTGGAACACTGATAAGTGAAAAAATAAGGGCTATATTATTAGACCCAGAAAACAATCTGATGGATGGCATGACAGAAATGCTACTCTATGCAGCTTCTCGCGCTCAGCATGCGGTAGAGGTGATTAAGCCAGCACTAGAGCAAGGGAAAATTGTAGTATGCGATAGATTTATAGATGCAAGCATAGCTTATCAGGGTTATGGAATGGGGTTGTCTATTGAAAAGATTTTACTTGTAAACTCCCTAGCTACTGGAGAGCTTGTGCCAAATAGGACTTATATGCTGGATTTGCCAGTGGAAATTGGAATGCAGCGTATCGCTGAAAAACGCGGTCATAACGAAGATTTAAGAGCCATCGGCTTAGATAGAATTGAAAGCAAAGCGATTGAATATCATCGTAAAGTGCGAAGCGGTTTTTTGCAAATTGCTAATACTCAGCCAGAAAGAGTTACACTAATAGATGCGACACAGGACATAGGTGCTATTGAACAGGATATTTGGAAAGACTTCTTGCAAATGGAGAATTCGCTATGAAGGTTTTGCAGCGAATAATAGAGAGTCAAAAAATACAGCACGCCTACCTGTTTGCAGGCCCACATGGCTCTGAGAAAGATAAAGCAGCGTTATATTTTGCAAAAACCCTACTTTGTGCAAATAAAAAACCAGGCGGCTGCCTGGAATGCATTGAGTGTCAGCGCATAGATAATGATAATCAGCCATCTTTACTGACGATAAGGCCAGATGGGGCTACAATCAAAATTCAACAGATTAAAGAATTACAGAAGGTCATTTCATATAAAGGCATTACAGGACTTTATCAAGTTTATATCATTGAAGAAGCAGATAAAATGACAGTGGAAGCAGCAAATAGTTTGTTGAAATTCTTAGAAGAACCTACTGGTAATACAGTAGCGATTCTATTGTCAGAGCAGCCAGAGCGACTATTACCAACGATAATATCTAGGTGCCAGCTTGTGAAATTTTCATCACCAAGTGAATTGATAATAGAACAGGAATTAGCGTCAAGCGGGCTAGAGCCGAAATTAGCAAAAGTGGCTAGTCGCATTTGGCAGGATGCTAATCATATTGTACAAATGGCTGAATCGGAAAAGTTTGCAACTATTCAAAAAATAGTGGTACAATTAACGGAAGATTTATTGAAAGATAAGCATCAGTACATGTTGTTGTTGGAAACGGAATGGTTTTCCAAGAAGCCTTCTATGTCTGATACAGAATATCTAGTTGATTATATGTTATATTGGTTCCGCGATCTATTATTAATGGAGCTGGGGCTGGAGTCGAAATCAATATTTCCTGCAGAAGATTTAAAGCCATATCGTTATCGATTCTCTGTGGATATACTAGAAAAATGGATTTCTGATATAATGAAGCTAAAGGTGAATTTGCGCTATAATATTAATATACAGCTCGCCTTAGAAGCGATGCTATTAAGGATGCAGGAGGAATTAATGTGCACTGGGTAGTTGGAGTACGTTTTAAAAAAGCTGGAAAAATATATTATTTTGATCCATTGGATTTTGCGATAGATAAAGGTCAGCATGTAATTGTGGAAACTGCTAGAGGTGTTGAATTCGGTGAAGTTGTAGTAGGGAAGAAGCAGGTATCCGAAGAAGATCTAGTACTACCATTAAAAACCGTACTAAGATTGGCTACGGATGAAGATAAAAAGAACGTAGAAGAAAATAACAAAAAGGCTGAAGAGGCATTAGCTGTTTGTCAGGAGCAGGTCATTAATCACAAGCTAGAGATGAAGCTTGTTGATGTTGAATATACATTTGATCGAAACAAGATTATTTTTTATTTTACAGCGGATGGACGAGTTGATTTTCGTGAACTTGTTAAGGATTTAGCTGCCGTATTTCGGACTCGAATTGAACTTCGGCAAATTGGAGTCAGGGACGAGGCTAAGATGCTAGGTGGGATTGGTCCCTGTGGGCGACCTCTTTGCTGTGCTAGCTTTCTGGGAGAATTTGACCCAGTATCGATTCGCATGGCTAAGGATCAGAATTTATCACTAAATCCAGCGAAAATATCTGGCATATGTGGAAGACTAATGTGCTGCCTTAAGTATGAAACTGATTCTTACGAAGAGGCTAGGGACTCCCTTCCAGATATAGGTGGTTATGTCGAAACGGAATTTGGTGTAGGTAAGGTCATAGGCTTAAATATACTAGAGAAAATTGTTCAGGTAGAACTAGAAGATTTACAGGTTAAAGAATTATCATTAAGCGAAATAAAGGAAATAGAAATTAGATAATCTGTTAGTAAAAGGGTGGGGCGTATGGATAAACAGGATATATTCAAGCAAGTAGCCCAAATCGAAGAGAATGTAGGGAGTCTTTATCAAGAGATTGGACTACTAAAGCAACAAATAGTCGCTCTAATAGAAGAGAATAATAACCTAATGATTGAGAATAAACACCTTAGAGAGCGTAATGATAGAGAAAGAAAATACGTTCAAGAACCTAACTCTAACAATCTAAAGCGGCAGGAAGCACCTCCAGGTGAGGGCTATGATAACTTAGCCAGACTTTATCAAGAAGGATTTCATATCTGTAATGTTCATTATGGTGGTTTACGCACCGATGGTGACTGTCTATTTTGCCTTACATTTTTGAAGCATGTAGATTCTCAATAATTGCGAGGTGCTCTTTTTGACGACCAATCAAGAAAGATTAGATGAACTATCTGATGGAATGAAGATTATCCAGTGCAAGGATGTATTCTCATTTTCTACAGACGCTGTTTTATTGGCAAGCTTTACTAGGCTAGATGCGAATGTCAGAAAGGTAATTGACTTAGGAACTGGGACTGGCCTTATACCCTTACTATTAGCGAAAAGGTACCCTAAGACTTATTTTACAGGATTAGAAATACAAGAGCGTCTTGCAGATATGTCGAGACGCTCTGTTTTGTATAACGTTCAGCATGGGAATATTAGTGCAAACAGCATAAACATCGTCCATGGTGATTTGCGGCAAGCTGTTGAAGAGTTTGGTCATGGGTCGTTTGACGCCCTTGTATCAAATCCCCCCTATATGGAAAAAGGTATAGGTGAACAAAATCCTAACCAATACAAGGCAATTGCTAGGCATGAAATACATTGCAGCTTAGAGCAAATTTGTCAGGTCTCAAGTCAACTTTTAAAATCTGGCGGAAAGGCGTTTTATGTTTATCGGTCTATTAGGCTAGCGGAATTGATATCAGAGCTACGAAACAACAATTTGGAACCGAAAAGGATGCGGCTGGTTGCGCCAAGAATAGATAAAGAGCCGAATATTGTATTATTAGAGGCTATTAAAAATGGGAAGCCAGGATTGCGTATTGAACCAACACTGGCCGTCTATAATGAAGAAGGGAAATACACAGACGAGCTATTGTCTATGAATCCAACTAGTCCAAGTTAGGAGTAAGCTATGGAAAAGTTTAATGATGGTTTTATTCAGAATAGCTTTAGCAGCCAAGAACAAGGTTCTTTGTATCTTGTTGCAACACCAATTGGCAATCTAGGTGATATGACTGCCAGAGCTATTGAGGTTTTGAAAGATGTTGATATGATAGCAGCCGAGGATACTAGGCAGACACGCAAGCTATTAAGTGCCTTTGATATACATACTAAATTAGTAAGTTATCATGAGCATAATAAAGAGCAACAAGGCCAATATTTGCTTGAGCAGCTTCAAGCTGGAAGCAATATAGCCATTGTCTCGGACGCAGGTTTACCTGGAATTTCTGACCCAGGTGCAGATATTGCAGATTTAGCGATTTCAGCAAGCATACCAGTTATCCCTATACCAGGTGCTAGTGCTAGTCTTACGGCGTTAACGGCATCTGGGATTAATACAGATAGGTTCGTATTTTATGGCTTTCTTAACCGACAAAGAAGCAAAAGGAAGAAAGAGTTAGAAGGGCTTAAGGCACTTCCTTATACATTGATTTTTTATGAATCTCCACATCGGGTAAAGGACTGTTTAACGGATATGCACTTGGTGCTTGGGGATCGACGGGTAAGTATTGGACGAGAGCTGACTAAGAAATTTGAACAATTTATACGTGGTAAAATCACATTTTGTTTAGAGGCTTTAGAACAACAAAAGCTCCTAGGGGAGTTTACGATTGTGGTAGAGGGAATTTCTAAAGAAGAGCTAGAGCAGGTATTGACAAATAATCAGTGGTGGGAAGGACAATCTATCACAGAGCATGTTGAAAACTACATATCACAAGGGAATTCAAGTAAAGAGGCAATTAAGCTAGCTGCTAATGATCGCAGTCTGCCTAAACGCGATGTGTATCAGGAATATCATAGCTTAAATGATAATAATAGTTAGACTAAGCCTAATAGCTAAAGCCATAAATTACTAGTTTAAAACTAGCGGTTTATGGCTTATTTATACTATTAACGATAGATAGTTATGATTAGGATTTCATCTCATCAATGCAAGATTGACAAATATTTTTTCCTTTGAAATGCACAATGTTGTCAGCGTTATCACAGAAAGTACAAGCAGGCTCGTACTTTTTAAATACAATGCGATCACTATCTACATAAATTTCAAGTGCATCTTTTTCCCCAATACCTAAAGTGCGTCGAAGCTCTATAGGAATTACAACACGTCCTAACTCGTCAATTTTTCTAACGATACCCGTAGATTTCATTATAAATGGCTCCTCCTCTATTTCTACAATTTTCGACAAATTTCGTCACGAACATACTATACCATTATATCCCATAGCAGTCAATACTTATGTCATTTGTTTTTTTAACAATATTTTGCTGGATTTTTTTGAGATTATGTTGCTTGATTATTCTTAACAAGCAGGCTTGTTACGTATAAAATAAAAGTTAATATAAAGTGGGGAGCTGGCGAAAATGATGGGAAAAATGTCGATAGACATAGAGGGTGTAATCAAGAATAAAAGCATAATAAGTCATTACCAGCCGATTGTATCCGTATTAAAAGGGGAGATTGTAGGATTTGAAGCACTTTCAAGGGGGAGGTGTCTAGATAACAAGGACCATATTATTTCTCCTAATCAGTTATTTCTTGAGGCACATCGAATGAGTAGGGCGGTTGAGTTAGACCGTCTGTGTCGTGATTTATCTTTAAAGTGCTATTGTGAATTTTATCGTTATAACGAAGCTGTCATTGGCCAGTCATTATTATTTGTCAATATAGATATCAGCATAATAGATAAGGGGATTGTTGGATCAGGATATTTAGCGCAGAGTGTAAGTTCATTAGCGTTAAAGCCACAAAATATTGTTTTAGAAATACTCGAATCGCAGGTGCAAGATATAGAAGCCCTAAAAAGGTTTGTTACAATTCATAGGGAGAAGGGCTTCTTAATTGCCCTAGACGATGTAGGGTCGGGCTATTCTAATTTAGATAGAATACCAATGTTAAAGCCTGACATTATAAAGATAGACAAAGGCTTAATAGACGGATTGGATGGGGAATTTTATAAGCAAGAAGTGTTCCGATCACTTTCAAGACTAGCGAAAAAGCTAGGTTCTTTAGTGGTGGCAGAAGGGATTGAAACGCTAGAGCAGGCAATCGCGGCCCTTGAATTGGGGGCAGATATGCTGCAAGGATATTATTTTTCTCGTCCTCAAGAAGATATAAAAGAGCTTTATTTACCTACAACTATGCAGATAGAACAGACAGGTGAAGCCTTTAGAAAGGCCATGATGAAAAAGCTGCGATCAAAACGCATAGAATATGAAACATATGATTTCATAGTAACACAGGTTATCGATGGGCTAGAATCGACAGATGAAGATAAGTTTGATGATATATTGCGAGAGTTTACACAAGTTTTCTTAAACCTCGAGTGTATGTATATTCTAAATGCCCAAGGCGTTCAGGTAAGTAGCACCATATTTGCTGAGCAAAGAATAACTGAGCATCATAACCATGTATATAAAGCGGCGTTGAAAGGTACAGACCATTCTATTAAAAGATATTACCTGGCCCTAAGCACAGGGCAAAATAAATATATAACAGATTCATACGTGTCGTTAGCTTCGGGCAACCTATGTGTAACAATATCAACTGGATTCACTGGCCTAAAAGCTGAAAAGTACATTCTATGTGTTGATTTATACCCGCAAAGATATACTTAATATTTAGTCATTAATGACAAGTGATAAACATCTTCCTCTGTTGGTGTTTTCTTGACAAAAAAAATATAATATGGTTAAACTATATATCAACTTGTTGAAGGGGCGGTTTGATTGATGGAAAAGAAAAACACATTTTATATAACGACTCCAATTTATTACCCGAGTAATAAGCTACATATTGGAAATGCCTATACTACTATAGCATGTGATGCAATGGCAAGATACAAAAGACTACGGGGATTTGATGTCTATTTTCTAACAGGTACTGATGAACATGGACAAAAACTACAAAAACGTGCTGCTGAAGAAGGTAAAAAACCGCTTGAGTTTATAAATCCTGTCGTAGATTGGATTCAAGATTTATGGAAACGCCTAGATGTATCATATGATGATTTTATTCGCACAACAGAGGATAGACATAAGCTCGTAGTGCAGAAGATATTTCAGAAATTAGAAGAGCAGGGGGACATTTACCTATCAGAATATGAAGGTTTGTACTGTACCCCATGTGAAGCTTTTTGGACGGAGCGTCAAGCAGAGGGCAATAAGTGTCCAGACTGTGGTCGCCCTGTAGAGCTTGTTAAGGAAGAAAGCTATTTCTTTAGGATGTCTAAATACCAGGAGCGCTTACTGAAGCACATTGAAGAGCATCCTGAGTTTATTCAGCCTGAATCACGCCGCAATGAAATGGTTAATAATTTCTTGAAGCCTGGATTGGAAGATCTATGTGTATCGCGGACTACATTTGATTGGGGAATAAAGGTACCGAATAATCCTAAACATGTGATATATGTATGGATTGATGCTTTAGCTAATTATATTACCGCCCTTGGTTATCTTTCAGAAGATGATGAAAAATATCGGTCATATTGGCCAGCAGATGTACATATGATTGGTAAAGATATTTTGCGTTTCCACACGATATATTGGCCGATAATCTTAATGGCTATTGGTGAGAAGCTTCCTAAACAGGTATTCGGGCATGGATGGCTACTAATGCCAGACGGAAAGATGTCAAAATCTAAAGGTAATGTTATAGACCCTAAATTTTTAATTGAAGAATATGGCTCTGACTCAATTCGCTATTTCTTATTGCGTGAAATTGCCTTTGGTGCAGACGGGATATTCACGCCAGAGGTGTTTATCCAACGGCTGAATTTCGATTTAGCTAACGATTTAGGCAATCTGATTAGTCGAACTGTGGCTATGGTTGAGAAGTATTTCGATGGGAAAATTCCAACACCAAGTGCTGATGCTACAGAAGAAGTAGATAATGATTTACAACAATTAGCTGCAAAAACATTCGGCGATGTAGAGAGTAATATGGATCGCATGCAATTTAGTAATGCTTTAACTTCTATATGGAACTTGATTGGCCGGACGAACAAATATATTGATGAAACGACACCGTGGGTATTAGCTAAAGACGCTGACAAACAGCAAAGGCTAGCTAATGTGTTGTACAATTTGTCAGAAGCAATCCGCATGATTTCAATAATGATTCAACCATTCATGACGCAGACTCCAGAAAAAATTTGGCAGCAAATGGGGCTAGTAGGACAGCAAGCTCAACTCAGTTGGGGGAGCTTAGGTGCTTGGGGAACTCTTGCACCAGGGCTACAGGTGCAAAAAGGTGATGCAATCTTCCCGCGCTTAGAGCTAGAAAAGGAAATAGCAAAAATCGATGAGTCTACAAAAGCCGCAAGGCAGCAGGCTGAGCAAAACAAGCAAAAGCAAGCAGGCGAAGGATTATCAGAATCAGCAGATCAGGCTGTTCAAAAGCCAGAGGGGATAGCTGAGATTGCAATTGATGACTTTACTAAAGTCGATTTGCGTGTAGCTAAGATTATCGAAGCTGAACCAGTTCCAAAAGCAGATAAACTTCTAAGAATTCAATTAGACTTAGGCTATGAAAAACGCCAGGTTGTAGCTGGTATAGCTAAATACTATAAACCAGAAGAATTGGTTGGTCTTAAGATTATAATGGTGGCTAACTTAAAGTCAGTTAAACTTCGTGGGGTTGAGTCCCAGGGCATGATTTTAGCCGCAAGTGCTGGGGATGCATTAGTTCTTACAACCGTTGCAGGAGACATACCATTAGGGGCTAAGGTGAAATAACATGTTAATAGATACCCATGCACATCTTGATGACAAGCGTTTTCAAGCTGATTTTGAAGAGGTTTGTCAACGAATAAAAACAGAAAAAGTTGCCAAAGTGATTAATGTTGGATATAATCTACAATCGTCTGAGCGTTCATTAGAACTCGCAAAGACCTATGATTGGATTCAGTGCGCTGTGGGGTATCACCCTCACGATGCTAAATTAGCCGATGAAGCTGGCTATGAGCAGCTGAGGTTATGGTCTGGGGACCCAGAAGTAGTTGCTATCGGCGAGATAGGGCTGGATTATTATTATGATAATTCTCCTCGCGATGTGCAACTGAAAGTGTTTCGCAAGCAAATTCATATCGCCAAGGAAGTGGGGCTACCGATAATCATTCATAACAGAGACGCCCATCAAGACGTTTATGACGCTCTTCGAGAAGAGGGTGCCAAGGATGTTGGGGGCATCATGCACTGCTATTCTGGAAGCTATGAAATGGCACAGCGATTCATAGAATTAAATTTTTTTATATCTTTAGCAGGACCAGTGACGTTTAAAAACGCGAAAAATGTTAAAGATGTAGGTAGGAACATTCCATTAGAGTATTTGTTGATAGAGACAGATAGCCCATATTTGACGCCAGAGCCTCATCGCGGCAAGAGAAATGAACCAGCCAATGTCCGCTATGTGGCAGAAACGATTGCAGAATTACGAGAAATGGAATATAAAGCACTTGCAAGAGCTACTTCCGATAATGCTTTAAAAGCGCTTCCGAAGTTACGCTTATAGGGAATGTTTCAAAAAGAATATTGGAGGTATTTATGAGTTTAGATGTTAATGATTTACTTAGGAGAAATCGTCAACGGTTTCTACTAATTGCTTTCGGAGTTTTATTAGTTGCTAGTTTACTAGTTTTTGCACCGAAGGCAAATACGGCAGATAGCCTTTTTGCAGATTTATTAGCTGTAGAAAGAACTGCTGTAACAGTAGCGGTTGATGGTATGGAGCTAGAAATTAACTCTAGAGCAGTTAATGTAGAGGGAGTTATCAATGAGCTTGGGATATTCTTAGGTCAAGATGATATTGTAAGGCCTGGCTTGGATGCTTCACTAGAAAATGCTAGTTTCATAGAAATTCTAAGGGTCACGACAGAAGTAATTACAGAAGTAAAGAATGTTGAAATAGCAACAGATTATGAGGATCGAACAGATTTAGAAATTGGCCGCCAGATTGTTCTTGACCAAGGTCGGGAAGGTATTATTGAGCAGACAGTTGAAATTCGTTATGTAAACGGTGAAGAGTTTGAACGCATTGTCGTAGCAGAAACAGTACTTCAGGAGCCAAAAAATAAAGTTGTAGCGATGGGTATTAAGGATATCGTTACAAAGGATGGAGTAACCTTTAGCTTCACTAACTTTTTTGAAGATGCTGAACTTACTGCTTACGCAGCTGGTTTTGAGCATACTGGCAAAAACCCTGGAGATTATTGGTATGGAATGACCTTTACTGGAACAGAGGTAAAGGAGGGACGGACAGTAGCCGTTGATCCGAAGGTAATACCATTAGGCTGGTGGATGTACATTGAAGGCTACGGCTTTAGACGTGCAGAAGACACAGGTAGTGCCGTTAGGAATAAGCGCGTCGATATTTATTTCGATGATAACGACTTTGTCCATGCCTTTGGCTTAAAACGTGATGTGAAAATTTGGGTAATTGGGCCAAATGATCCAAGGCAATAGAAATTGCCATAGTGGATAGGCATAAATATAGTGCAGGAACTAGCCTGCGCTTTTTCTTTTGAAAAATTCCTTAGGAAAAATAGCGAATCTTTTGAAACACAACCGTTTTTGTGATATATTTTTTGGGATAAAGAACGCCTCATTAAGATAGAGATTGAAGGGATTATTTTGAATAAAAAAGTAGTAAAAGAAGTAATTGTTGTCGAAGGGATTCATGATAAGCAGGCGATTGATAGGGCAGTTATAGCAGATTGTATAATGACCCAAGGCTCAACCCTTAGTGAACAGACACTAAAGATGATAGAGCGTGCACAGAAGACACGCGGGGTAATCGTATTTACAGACCCAGATTACGTGGGCGAGCGTTTGCGCAAACAAATAACACAGCGCGTGCCTGAAGCAAGGCATGCATTTTTGCCGCGTGCATTAGCGACCAAAGAAGGAGATATAGGCATAGAAAATGCTTCTCCAAAAGCAATTATTGAGGCATTAGATAAAGTACGAGGTGGCAAATTAAGTACTAAACAAGTGACTGGAGAGAACGAAGAACTAATACCTTGGGCATTCATGCTCGATTATGGACTAGTTGGTCAGAGTGACTCTAAGGCTCGGAGGATTGCCTTAGCGGACGCTTTGCAGATTGGTTATGCAAATGGTAAACAGTTTTGGAATCGCTTGAATGCTCTACGAATTAGCTATAAGGAAATACTGGATGCAATGACGATAGCGGGTATCACAAAGGTTAGGGGAGCGAGTGACTAGCATGGAAGATAAACAGCTATATTCGAAACGCGTAATCCGAGAAATCATGGATAACCATGGTTTACACTTTAAGAAAAGCTTAGGTCAAAATTTCTTGACAGACAAAAATATATTAGATGGCATAGTGGATGCGGCTGCAATTGATAAGAATTCAGCAGTGATTGAGATAGGGCCAGGGATAGGGACATTGACACAACAGTTAGCTAAACACGCAGGAAAGGTTATAGCTGTTGAACTAGACCAGCGATTCATCCCTGTGTTAACAGATAACTTTCGTCATCTTAACCACGTCAGCGTTATACATGGTGATGCGTTAGAGATAGATTTTAGCAAATTAATCAGTGAACAGATATTTTCAAATAGCAATACACAAATTGTCGATAACGAAACTGCTATAAAGCGTATACATGTGGTTGCGAACCTGCCTTATTATGTGACTACACCAATTATTATGCGCTTGTTGGAGGAACGCTTAAATCTGTTCAACATCGTGGTAATGATTCAGAAAGAAGTGGCGGAACGAATTCAAGCCATACCAGGCACTAAGGACTATGGGGCACTAAGTATAGCGGCACAGTATTACGCAAAGCCAGAGATTGTTAGTGTTGTTCCGAGAACAGTATTTATTCCAGAGCCTAATGTCGATTCAGCAGTAATAAGGCTATCGCTTTTAGAAAAACCTGTTGTGCAGGTAGATAAAGAGGAAGTGTTTTTTAAAGCCATTAAAGCTGGTTTTGCTAATCGTCGCAAGACGCTATGGAACAATTTTAAGGCCTTTGATCAGCGGTTATCGCAGGACGAAATGCGTGCAATCTTTGCGGCAGCATTAGTAGATGAGAAAAGAAGAGGAGAAACGTTGACTATTGAAGAATACGCGAGGTTAGGCAACGAAATAAATCGAAACCTCCTCAATAAATAATAAATTCAATAGTTGACAATACTATAGGTTAGTTGCTATAATTGTTGACTTAAGTTGACAAGCTTTGTGTCCTGTGATATACTATTCCTTGTGAGGTGGTTAAATGGCGGCGAAGAATGCATTGCGTGATATTAAGCGCAGTCTGGAAGGTTATATAGGAGAAAAGATTAAACTCCGAGCTAATGGAGGTCGCAGAAAGACGATTGAGCGTAGTGGGGTTTTGGAAGAGGTTTATCCTTCCGTGTTTATAGTTAAGCTGGATCAAGAGCAGCACGCCTTCAAGAGAGTATCTTACAGTTATGCAGACATTTTAACGGAATCAGTTGAGCTGACAGTTTTCCGAAATGAAGATCAAATCAGAATCACTTACCAAGAGTAGCTTGTTTGATACAAGCTATTTTTTTGTACATAAAAATTTTTTTGACTCATAGCATTAATCGTTGTATCGTATTGTTTAGTAAAGAGGGTATTTACGTTCGAGAGAGAGGGTCATTCCAATGAAAATTACTGAATTGGCGAAGGCAAAGATTAACTTAACACTAGATATTCTAGGTAAACGATCAGATGGGTATCATGAAGTAGAGATGATGATGCAGACCGTTGATCTTACAGATCAAATGATTTTTACACTGAGACAAGGAACAGATATAACGATTGAATGTGATGTAAGCTATGTGCCTACAGATGAGCGAAACCTTGCATATAAAGCTGCAAAACTGTTACAGGATCGTTTTTCTGTCAATAAAGGTGTACACATTATGCTACATAAGAAAATTCCTGTTTCTGCAGGGCTTGCAGGTGGAAGCAGCAATGCAGCGGCAACCTTAAGGGGCTTAAATCAGCTTTGGGAGCTTAATCTAACGACCGAAGAAATGGTGGAGATAGCGGCAGAGATTGGCTCCGATGTAGCCTTTTGCGTATACGGTAGCGGAACAGCAATCGCTAGAGGCAGAGGCGAGATAATTGAGCGCATTCCCAAAGCGCCACCGATGACAATTTTGTTGGTGAAGCCACAGATAAGCGTATCGACAGCTGTAGTTTACCAGAATTATCGGAGTGAATTAGTTAAAGCTCGACCAAATACAAAGGCTATGCTTGAGGCTATAAACGAGCAAGATCAGAAAGCAATTTGTGATAACCTGAGTAATGTATTAGAGACCGTTACCTTTAGCATGCATCCTGAAGTACAACGCCTGAAACAACAGATGCTAAGCTTTGGGGCAGATGGAGTATTAATGTCAGGTAGTGGGCCAACTGTATACGGAATTGTGCTAAAGGAAAAAAGGGCGACTAAAATTTTTAATGCCCTAAGGGGATTTTGCAATGAAGTTTTCCTAGTCAGGACTTGCTAAAACCCGTATTAAATGATATATTTTCCCTAATAATATTCGGTTTTCTAGATGAATGAGGTGCGATTATTGATAAAATACAAGAGAAGTAATCGAATTGCCGAACTAACGAGAATTTTCATAGAAAATCCAAGGACTACATATCAGCTATCATTTTTTTCAGATAAATTTCAGGTAGCAAAATCATCTGTTAGTGAAGATATAACAATTTTAGAAGAATACTTCGAGGAGCAAGGACTAGGGAGTATTGTATCCAGTGCTGGGGCTGCTGGTGGTGTAAAGTACATACCTCGTATGCGGGTGGAAGAAGCACGAAAATGGATGCTAACAGCCCTTGAAAAGCTTGCGGTTGCAGAGCGGATTTTACCTGGAGGGTACCTGTATATGTCAGACCTGCTTGGTGAACCAGCCTTTATCAGTGGGGTTGGGAGAATCTTTTCAGAAGCTTTTGCAGACTCAGGAGCGGACATGATTTTGACCGTTGAGACAAAGGGTATTCCTATTGCTCTTGCAACGGCAAAGTATTTAAACATACCTGTCGTTGTTGCCAGAAGGGATAGTAAAGTAACTGAGGGAACAACAGTTAGTGTGAACTATGTTTCTGGTACCAGCCATAGAATCCAAACTATGTCATTGGCACGGCGTTCAATAGGACAATATCGCAAGGCGATTATTTTAGATGATTTCATGAAAGCAGGCGGAACGACAAAAGGTATGATAAACCTGCTGCAGGAATTTCAATCGGAATGTGTTGGGGTTGGCGTATTAATGGAAATGTCAGAACCATCTAATAAGTTAGTCTCGGATTATATATCCTTGGCAAAGTTAACCAAGGTAGATGAATTAAATAAACGAATTTTTGCAGAATTGGGCAGTTTTTTCATTTAATTTTGAATTTTTGCAAAATAATTAAAAAAAACTTCTAATTATTAGCAGGAATTTTCAATTGAATGTTGAAAGATAGCATATTAGCTATTTTTCAAAGGTGGTGAACATAGATGGAGATTACAGACGTTAGGCTTAGACGAGTCAATACTGATGGACGTATGAAAGCAATCGCATCAATTACAATTGATAGTGAATTTGTTGTTCATGATATCCGAGTTATTGACGGGAATAACGGAATGTTTGTTGCAATGCCGAGCAAGCGTACGCCAGATGGTGAATTCCGTGATATTGCACATCCAATCTCTGCTACAACTAGAGAAAAAATTCAAGAGGCTGTATTAACGGTCTACAATGAACAAGAAGCAGAAGAACCAGTGCTACAGCCAGTGGCGGAAGGTGTATAAGCAAGGAATTATATGTATATACATACAAAGGGGAGCGTGGCTCCTTTTTTTGTTTGCTTGAAACTCTGACCAATTTAAGATATATTTTTTATGAGACCATAAATCATAGATGGAGGTGACATGGTGTCTAAAGAAATTTATGCTCTTATCCTAGCAGCGGGAAAAGGTACTAGGATGAAGAGTAAACTGAATAAAGTGCTCCACCCGGTGTGTGGACTATCGATGATTGAACAGGTTATCCTGCAATTAAAAAGAATGTCAATCCATCAGATAGGTATCGTTGTTGGTCATCAACATGAACAGGTTATTAGTGCTCTTGATTCAAGCTATAGATATATAGAACAGAAGGAACAGTTAGGCACAGGACATGCAGTTAAAGTGGCAAAGGACTGGCTTGCTGACAAACAAGGGACAACATTAGTTTTGTGTGGCGATACACCACTATTAACAACTGCTACCCTAAGCAAAGTGATAGATTTACATACAGCTAATAAAGCAGCATGTACAATATTAACTGCAATAGCAGATAATCCAACAGGCTATGGTAGGATTATCCGAGACCAGGATGGCAAAGTAATAAAGATTGTTGAACAAAAGGACGCTTCGGAAAAGGAAAGAGGAGTTAAAGAAGTTAACTCAGGTATATATTGCTTTGATAATCAGAAGCTATTTAATGCCCTTGAGCGTATCACAGATAATAATGCTCAGAACGAATATTATCTGACTGATGTAATCGAAATATTAAATGGCGATAACCAAACAATTTTGCCTTGTGTAGCAGAAGATTTCGATGAAATAGTCGGTGTTAATGACCGCGTTGCACTGGCAAAGGCTAATGAAATTTTACGTAGACGAATCCTGCAGTACTGGATGCGTGCAGGGGTTACAATTATAGATCCTAACAACACATATATTGATAGCTTGGTGGAATTAGGGCAGGATATAGTGATATATCCAGGAACATATCTACGTGGTCTAACAAAGGTGGCAGATGATTGCAGCATTGGTCCTAATACAGAGATTGAAGATTGTACAGTAGGCGCAGCATCAATTATTAAGCAGAGTGTAGTGCTCAAATCTGATATTGGGAAGTCAACGCATGTTGGGCCTTTTGCCTATATCAGACCAGGTAGTCAGATTGGTGATGACGTTAAAATCGGTGATTTTGTAGAGATTAAGAACTCGAAAATTGGGAATAGCTCAAAGGTATCACACTTAAGCTATATCGGAGATGCTGTAATTGGTAATGATGTAAACGTAGGCTGTGGTTCAATTACTGTGAACTACGATGGCAAAAACAAACATCAAACTACTATAGATGACGGTGCTTTTATAGGCTGTAATTCAAACTTAATTGCACCAGTTACTGTTAAACAGAATGCTTTTGTAGCTGCAGGATCTACGATTACTAAGGATGTTCCTGAAAACTCCCTAGCATTCGCTAGAAGCCGACAGACGAACAAGCTTAACTATAGAAAAGATTAAGTAATTGATTAAGATTGAAAAACTACTGATTAAATAATTATGGAGGTAAGTCAAAAAATGTGGGAAAATTGCGATACAACCAAAATGAAATTGTTTTCCTGTAATTCGAATCCGAATTTAGCAAAGGCTATCAGTGAATGCACAGGTATTCCACTAGGTCGTTCAGAAGTGGTAAAGTTTAGTGATGGAGAGATTAACATTAACATTGAGGAAAGTGTTAGGGGTGCTGATACATTTGTAGTTCAATCTACCAGTAGCCCTGCTAATGAGCACATTATGGAAATGTTAATTATGGTTGACGCATTAAAGCGTGCATCAGCTAAAAGCATTAACTTGGTTGTACCATATTATGGATATGCCCGTCAGGACCGTAAAGCTCGCGCAAGGGACCCGATAACAGCTAAATTAATAGCTAATTTAATTGAGAAATCGGGAGCCGACCGTATAATCTGTATGGACTTGCATGCGGGTCAAATTCAAGGATTTTTCGATATACCATTAGATCACCTGATTAGCATGCCTATATTCGCGGAATACTTTATGAATAAGGGGCTTAGTGACGTTGTAGTTGTAGCACCTGATCATGGTGGTGTAACTAGGTCAAGGAATTTAGCACAGAAGCTTAATGTTCCTATAGCAATTATTGACAAACGCAGACCAAAGGCAAATGTTGCAGAGGTTATGAATATTATCGGTGATGTTGAAGGCAAAACCTGCTTGATGATTGATGACATTATAGACACAGCCGGAACAATTACACTAGCTGCAGCGGCTTTAAAAGAAAAAGGTGCGAAGGCAGTCTACGCAGCCTGCACGCATCCTGTATTATCAGGTCCTGCAATTGAAAGACTTCAAGCATCTGAGATTGAGGAGTTAATAGTGTCAGATACTATAGCCTTGCCTACAGAAAAGCTAATACCTAAAATTAAAATTTTATCAGTGGCTCCACTCATAGGAGAAGCTATTATCAGAATTCATGAGCGCCTATCGATAAGCAAGTTGTTTGATTAGAATATAATAGTAATATAAATAGAAGGTTGGAGCCTTCTATTTTTTTCCGTTTTCAGAATAGGAAGAGTGGAAAGAGCGACACTGTTAAGGAGATGAAAATAATGAAGCTAATTGTGGGCTTAGGAAATCCAGGGCAGCAGTATAAAGATACACGACATAATGTTGGCTTTATGCTCGTCGATGAACTAGCTAATGAACTTGGTATAAAGGTAGAGCAGTCTAAGTTTAAAGGACTTGTTGGAGAAGGTCGCCTTGAAGGTGGAAAAGTCGCGCTACTTAAACCAATGACATATATGAATCTAAGTGGCGAATCGGTCCGGGCAGCAATGGATTGGTATAAATTAGATGAGCAAGATATACTAGTTGTATATGATGATTTAGATTTAGAGGTTGGTAAGCTACGCTTTCGTCCTAAGGGTGGGGCTGGAGGACATAATGGAATTAAATCACTAACAGCCCATTTAGGTACAGAACAATACTCAAGACTGAAGATTGGAATTGGACGTCCAGTACACGGAGATGTTGTAAATCATGTATTAACCAAGTTTTCTAGCGAAGAGCGAGATATTATTGATGAAAAAATTAGCTATGGAATTAAAGGTATCAAGGAGTTTATAAAAGGTTCAGATATTCTAGAAGTAATGAACCAATATAATTGATTAAATATGGATAATCCTAACGCAACTGGTCATACTATAGAGAGACTGCGGCTACCTAGAATCACTATCTAGAATCGTGTAGCTAGTATGAAAGTTGAAGGATGAGTCCGATGAAATATATTTACCACTGTAAGCACTGTCGTACTATTATTGATGAAATAGAGGCTGACCAGGAAACAATTAAAAAACTAGGATTATCGGATTTAACTCCAGAAGAACAAGCAGAACTTATGGCATATAATCAACAATCACAGAGTATGTATGTTAAGACGCTATGTGATTACTGCTATGAAGCGCTAAAGGCTAATCCAGAGCTTTTTTTAATAGGGAAGCCTTTGCATTAGTAGTATAAAAAAACTAAACGTAAAAAGTAAGCATTAGCTTCAGAAGAGGTGCACAGATGCAATTTTTAAGAGAAGAGCTATGCAGGGATGCAGATTATCAATCTTTAATAAAAGGGATTGATATGAAGCTAGATACCCAAGTAGCTACAGGTATGACTGGGTCGCTAAAGTCTATCTGTATTGGTTCGCTGCAGCAGGATATAAATCGCCCCGTAGTTGTTATCGCACATACTATGGCGCAGGCACAAAAGCTTTATGATGATTTACTAGAGTTGCATAATGATGGTGTATATCTATATCCTGGCAACGACTTTTTTATGATGGACTATATTCAACAAAGCGAGAATGAAGTTGCTCAGAGACTAACAACAATACAAGCAATCTTGGCTAACAAAGCGCAAATTATAATTGCGCCTATTTATGCTGCAATAAAACCAATTTCACCGCCAGAAGTCATGGAGGTATGCTTTCGTGACTTAATTACAAACACTGAAATCGATATAGGTGAGCTTACTAGCTGGTTAATCGAAACAGGCTACGAGCGAGAAGAAAAAGTTGAGAAGCCAGGTCAATTTAGTGTCCGTGGTGGGATAATTGATATATTCCCATTGACGGAATCTGAGCCGTGTCGAATTGAAATGTTTGATGTGGAAGTTGAGTCTATTCGCCAATATGACCCATTAACACAACGGTCAAATAAATCGCAGGAGAAGATTACTATCACTCCATGCACTGAATGGCCTGTTTCAAAAGTACAATTAAAAGAGCTTGGCGACCGACTGCAGCTAGCATTGGATGAGTTTTCTGCGAACAAAACTAAGAATCAGCTAGAGCCGTACAAAGAACACATTGTGCCTGATATTGAATTGCTTCAAGAGGGCCTTTTGCCTGAGCATATAAGTAAGTATACTAATCTAGTATATGATAAAAACTATACACTACTAGATTATATTACTGACGACACAATTATAGTGATAGATGAGCCTGGGCGTATTTTAGAAAAAAATAAAGAAACAGAAAAAGAGTTTGCCGAGTGGATTACGTCCATGATGGAAGCCGGTAGCTTATTACCTGAGACTTTTCCAATGTACCAGGGGGATTATGTCTTTCAAACAAAGCACCAAAAAATTCTCCTGCCGATGCTGCTAAGAAAGTTTTCTATAGTTCAGCCTAAGAATATAGTTAGCTTTGTCGCCAAATCTGCTCAAGAGTTCCATGGACAAATGCACTTATTGCAACAAGAGATGGGCCGCTGGCAGGGATGTCAGTATCAAATATACGTATTAGTTGCTAATAACGAGCGCCGCGAACGAGTCCTTCGCATATTTGAAGATTATGAGATTAAAGCTGCGAATGTGCATATAGGCCAATTACATGCGGGCTTTGAATTGCCATCTAATAAGCTAGTAGTACTTACCGAAACTGAAATATTTGGCAGAAAACAGCGAAAAGTAAAAAAAGCAACTAAACAGGCTAACAGCGAACGAATTAAATCATTTCAGGATCTGCAGCCAGGGGATTACGTGGTTCATATTAATCATGGGGTTGGTCGATACCTAGGGATTGAAACACTTAAGGTAAACGATATTCACCGCGATTATTTACGTGTACAATATGCGAAAAACGATTCTCTATTTGTCCCGATTGATCAAATGGAGCTTATCCAAAAATATATAGGCGGAGATGACAAGGCGCCTAAAATAAATTCCTTAGGCGGTACGGAGTGGAAGCGTGCTAAGGGCAAAGTTAAGAAGGCTGTTCAAGATATTGCAGACGAGCTTATAAAATTGTATGCTACTCGGACAATGAGTGAAGGATTTGCGTTTAATAAGGATTCAGAGTGGCAGAAGGAATTCGAAGCAATGTTTCCGTATGAGGAGACAGAGGATCAGCTGCGTTCAGTAAGAGAGATAAAAGAAGATATGGAAAAGGTTTATCCGATGGACCGTTTATTATGCGGAGATGTTGGATACGGCAAAACAGAAGTCGCTATCCGCGCTGCTTTTAAAGCTGTCCTAGATGGCAAACAGGTAGGTGTATTAGTTCCAACGACAATATTGGCCCAGCAGCACTTTGAAAATTTCAAGGAAAGATTTGCAGGCTATCCAATCAGAATTGCCGTATTAAGCCGCTTCCGAACACGCAAAGAGATTACTGACAGCTTAAAGGCTTTAAAGCGTGGAGAAATTGATATTATTATCGGCACGCACCGATTATTGTCTAAGGATGTAAGCTTTAACGACTTAGGCTTACTGATTATAGATGAGGAGCAACGCTTTGGCGTAACCCATAAGGAAAAAATAAAACATATAAAAAAGAATGTAGATGTACTCACCTTAACAGCAACACCTATACCAAGAACCTTGCATATGTCTTTGCTAGGGGTTAGAGATTTAAGCTTGATTGAAACACCTCCTGCTAATCGTTTTCCTGTTGAGACCTTTGTTATGGAATATAACCCTATATTTATCCGTGAGGTTATCGAGCGGGAAATTGGCCGTGGTGGGCAAGTGTACTTTGTGCATAATAAAATTGAGGGAATTGAGCGGCTTGCCGAGCAGCTCAGGGCTTTAATTCCAGATTTACGGGTTGTAATTGGACATGGACAAATGGGCGAACAGAGATTAGAGAAAGTCATGCTAGAATTTTTAGATCGGCAATATGATGTGCTCATAAGTACTACAATCATTGAAACGGGGTTAGATATCCCGAATGTTAATACTTTAATAGTACATGATGCAGATAAGATGGGCCTATCTCAGCTATACCAACTCAGGGGGCGTGTAGGCAGGTCTAACCGTGTTGCGTATGCATATTTTACTTACCAAAAGGACAAAGTCTTAACTGAGGTTGCAGAGAAGCGTTTGCAGGCAATTCGCGAATTTACTGAGCTAGGATCAGGATTCAAAATAGCTATGCGTGACCTAGCTATCCGTGGTGCGGGTAATTTATTAGGTGCGGAGCAGCATGGCCATATAGCTGCAGTTGGATTTGAAATGTATAATCATTTACTAGCTGAAGCGGTGGAGAAGCTAAAGAACAAGCAAGACGGTAATACTGAAGAAGCCGTAGAGCCGATTATAGATATTAATGTGAACGCTTATCTGCCAGACACATATGTTAAAGACTCGATGCAGAAAGTAGAATTGTATAAGAAAATGTCGAAGGTTAGAGATATAGAGCAAGCACATGAAATTGAGGAAGAGATGCTTGATCGTTTTGGCCCACTTCCAGAAGAGGTTGAGTTATTACTAGCTGTTACACGCATCAAATCCTACTGCTATACCTATCGGGTTACCCATATCGAACAGCAAGGAGATATAATAGTAATCAAATTACATCCGAGTGAGAATAGCAGAATAAACGGGCAAAAGCTGTTTGAAAGGGCAACTAGATTTGACAATCGTATACAATTACAGGCTGGACAATACATAGGTATTGTTGTTAATATTAAAAAGTTAACACAGAAAGAAATAGTTGAAATCTTAGAAAAATGGATGTATAGTTATCAAGGAGTCTGTGAATCTGAACATCAAGACACTGATTCCGTAAGAAAAAAAGGAGTGGGATAGATTGTATAATAAAAGCAAACGCATTATGTTTTTAGCAATAGCAGTACTACTAGTCGCAGTACTTGTAGTTGGATGTGGGCAGAGAGATGCTGTAGAGCCTGAGCCAACAATGGACTTTGAAGCTTTTAGAGCAAGCGTTGATGCAAACCAAGTCATTGCAGAATTAGAAGGTACAACCTTAACATATGGGGAAATGTTTGAACAGTTAGAAGCTGAAGATATATTACAGCCAGGTATTGCAGACTACGCAGTAGAAGATATGGACATGCTTGCAGGCTATGCAGAGCAGCTTGTAATCCGCAAGCAAATATTTGAAGAAGCAGAAACTGCAGGATTTCAGTATGACCAAACAGTATTAGACGAAGAGATGCAAAACGTGTTGGCACAATATCCTGACTTAACGGAACAGGAACAAGCAAAGCTTAGGAGCTTATTAAACCACTATATTACGATTACTGAGTATTTAAATGACCAAGTTTCAGAGGAAGATGCACGGGCTTTCTATGAAGAAAACCCAGGCGAGTTCACTACAGCATCTGTTCGCCACATATTAATAGCTTTTGAAGGCCGCTCTGAAGAAGAGGCTTTAGAGCTAGCAAATAGCCTAACTGAGCGCATCCGTGCTGGTGAGGACATGGCGGAATTAGCTGAGGAATACACAGAAGATCCTGGTAGTCAGGACGCAGGCGGTTTGTATGAAAATCAGCCAGTAATGCTTTGGGTTCCAGAGTTTAAAGAAGCAGCTTTAACATTTGAATTAAATACCGTTGGAGATCCAGTAAGGACAGAATTTGGCTACCATGTAATGCGCGTTGAGGAACGAAATGTGACGGCGTTTGAGCAGGTAGAGGGTATGATTAAAGATAGCAGAGCTTCTGAAGTTTTCATGGAGTATCTAGATGCTGCTCAAGGTAAGGTAACAGTAAACCTGTAAAGGGAAAATATATAAGTTAATGCCCAGGATTGGTAATCAACCATCCTGGGTTTTTTATATATTTTTTAGCACTTAAATATCCATGAATAAAACAATTATGGTGAAGTATACTAATGCTGACAAAACTTCATAGGGTTATTAGTTATTGGTACAATTCATAATCAAAATGAAAACATACAAGAAAGAGAGGCCATATAATGAAAGCAACAGGAATCGTACGTAGAATTGATGACTTAGGGAGGGTGGTAATCCCAAAGGAAATAAGAAGGACATTACGTATACGTGAAGGTGATCCATTAGAAATTTTTGTTGACCGTGATGGAGGAGTAATATTAAAGAAATATTCTCCAATTGGTGAACTAGGTGATTTTGCAAAGGAATATGTCGAAGCGCTATTTGAAAGTACTGGTCATATAGCAGTGATTAGTGATCGTGACCATGTAATAGCAGTAGCTGGAGCGGCAAAGAAAGATTTCATAGATAAAGAAGTCGGAGAAATTATAGAGAATGCTATGGACCAAAGGAAGGTAGTTAAAGAAACTACGGCAAATGAAGCTGAGCTATTAAAAAATGTTCAGGAGTCATATACATCCTATGCAGTGGCGCCAATTATCTCTGGTGGTGATCCGATTGGTGCAATTGCGCTAGCAAGTCAAAAGGATGGGAAAAAAGTTGGCGACCTAGAGGTTAAGTTAGTTGAGACAGGTGCAGCATTCTTAGCAAAGCAAATGGAGAATTAAATACAAAGCTAACAAGTTTTTAGACGGCCTAAAAAGTTTTATGGTCGTCTTTCTATTTAAAGATTTTGAGTAATGTTTTTAAGATATTTTTTCAACAATGTAATAAATGGTAGCGTCTGTGCTATAATGATTGCTGTAGGTAATTAGGAAGGGGTAACAACTTGAAGCAAAAATCATTCGTACAGGGTGCTGTTATTTTGGGCATAGCTGCACTGATATCAAAAACATTAGGTGGCATTTACCGCATACCTTATCAGAATATTGTAGGCAACGAGGGACTTGCTTTATTTAATCTGGTATACCCGATGTATACAACCCTGTTAGTTATAAGTACAGCAGGCTTTCCGATTGCCGTATCGAAATTTGTTTCGGAGCGTATTGCCAGGGGCGATATAGAAGGTGCTGAACGGGTTTTTAGGATTGCCTTTGTAATAATGATGATTACGGGATTACTTAGCTTCTCGGTGCTGTTTTTTGGTGCAAACACACTTGCTGGGCTTATGGGAGACACTGGAGCCGTATTATCAATCAAAAGCATCTCGTTTGCGCTTTTGCTAGTGCCTATGATAGCTGTAATTAGAGGATACTTCCAAGGCTGGCAGGAAATGATGCCAACAGCAGTATCACAGGTAGCGGAGCAAATAGTTAGGGTAATTACAATATTAGTTTTATCATACATATTTATTCAGACTTCCGTGGAGCTTGCCGCTGCAGGTGCAGTTTTGGGAGCTTTTACAGGGGCGAGTTTATCAATAATAATATTAGCCCTATACTTTTGGCGACATAGAAGTGTAGTTGCTGATGAAAGACAGCGCTTACTAGGTCATTACGAACATTATGTTAAGGAGCAAAAGCATAAAGAGCCATTACTGCCGCTATTGAAGAAGATGACTGTGTACGCACTTCCGATATGCTTTGGTATGCTGGTGCTACCGTTATTTAACCTTGCTGACTCATACACAGTTATTAATATATTAACCTGGTCCGGCATGGAAAGCCTAGATGCCCGTGTTATTTTTGGGGTATATTCTAAGGCACTACCGTTAGTACAGATAGCAGCATTGTTTGCAACTGCCTTATCACTTGCGTTAATCCCGTCTATTTCTGAGGCAAAGTCACTGCAGCAGCATAATGTTATCAAGCGGAGAACATCATTTGCCCTTCGCTTAACGGTTATTGTTGGTTTGCCAGCTGCTTTTGGGTTATCAATCCTTGCTGAGCCGCTAAACATTGCGCTATACAACGAAACAATTGGTACAGACATAATTATGGTACTTGCCTTTGCAACTGTTTTTAGCACCTTAGAAATTACTACAACGGGAATACTGCAAGGGATGGGAGAATCTAAGGCTCCAGCGATAAATCTATTTATTGGTTTCTTAGTTAAAGTAACATTAAACATTGCCTTGATTATCTGGATTGGTATAATTGGAGCGGCAATTGCAACTATAGTGGCATACTTAATAGCAATGACACTAAACATGCGTGATCTTAAGAAACACACTGGGGTAGAATATAGATGGCTTGATATCGCAATTAAACCCTTATTAGCTACCTTCATAATGGCAATTGTAGTGTATACGTCTGTTCTTATAACGACACCGTTATATCAAGCATTTCTTGGTATGAGGCTTGCCCAAGCCTCTGTATCTGCTACTGGGGTCTTACTTGGAATTGTAGTTTATGGAGTAGCACTATTAGTTACTAAATCGATAACGATTGACGAATTAGAATTAATACCGAAGATTGGTCCAAGATTAAAACGGTTACTTCTTCGCCTTAAAATAAAACAAGGATAGGGGTGTTTGTATGGAGAGAAAGTTGTATATAATGGGACTAGGGGCAGGCTCGTTAGATGCTTTAACATTACAGGCGTATAGACTTTTACAAAAAGGCTACCCCATATATTTACGCACTGAGCGACATCCTGTTGTTGAATTACTAAATCAGGAGCGACTAGCTTATAAGAGCTTTGATTATGTGTATGATGAAGCAGAAAATTTTGATCAAGTATATGTGGAGATAGTTCAACAGCTACTAAACATTACAATGAATAGCACCACACCAATCATTTATGCAGTACCAGGCCATCCGATGGTAGCAGAACGTAGCGTAAAACAGCTAAGGGAGCAAGCAAAGTCGTCAGGGATAGAAATAGAGCTTGTTAGTAGTAGCAGTTTTTTAGACGATATGTTTAACTCTTTATGTATTGATCCTAATGAAGGATTTATCCTATTAGATGGACTAGATTTTGATGAGACATTGCTAGATAGTCGCATGCATGTAATTATTACACAGGTGTATAATCAAGAGGTTATGTCGGAAGCAAAGCTAGCATTAATGGAATATTATCCAGAAGACACAATGGTAACAGTTATTAAAGCCGCAGGGGTTAAAGATTTGGAGCGTATATGGACAATTCCAATTTATGAAATTGACCACATCAATGATATTGATCACTTAACGGCTTTATATATTCCTAAGGGTAGCCAGCTAATACAACAGAAGAGCTTCGGACAACTAGTTGATATTGTTAAGCGCCTTCGAGGTCCAGATGGTTGTCCTTGGGACCAAGAGCAGACACATGACTCGCTAAGGGGGTATTTAATAGAGGAGACTTATGAAGTACTAGAAGCTATTGATAGTGGCGATGTAGATAATTTAATGGAAGAGCTAGGGGACTTGCTACTGCACGTAGTTATGCATGCGCAAATAGCTAAAGATGAAGGAGAATTCTCAATCTACCAAGTAATAGAGACGATAGCACGCAAAATGATTCGTCGTCATCCCCATGTATTTCAAGGTGACAAGGTTGAGAATGTCGAGCAGGTATTAGAGAACTGGGACGATATCAAAAAGCAGGAAAAGGCTTGCAAGCAAGCTGGTGAGCAAGTAGAAAGCATTCTAGATGGTATCCCTAAAGGCCTTCCGATGCTAATGTATGCCTATAAGCAACAAAAAAAGGCAGCGAAAGTTGGCTTTGATTGGGACCTAGAGTCACAGGTTTGGGACAAGCTGCATGAGGAATTGAAAGAGTTGGAAGAGGCTGAAACAACAGCTCAAAAAACGGATGAACTAGGGGACGCACTATATGCCATAGTTAATCTAGCTAGATTTATGGAAATCGACCCAGAACAAGCTTTACATAATACTTGCCGTAAGTTTGAGCACAGGTTCCGCTATATTGAAGAGCAGTTAAAAAAAGAAGGTCTGAGCTTTAAAGATGTAGATTTAGAGTGGATGGAAACTCAGTGGCAGAATGCAAAAAAAGTTAAAAAGTGATAAAAAAATTCTATAAAAATACAACAAATACAATAATATAGCAATTTTTATGGAATTTTAGACTTTTTTTGGTTTAAAAAGCAGGAATTTTAGTTATAATAACGAATATGAAAAATGGATACAATTAAAGGAGGCATACTTTTATGAATAAAGTAGAACTTGTAAATCAAATGGTAGAGAGCACTGGTCTTAAGAAAAAGGATGCAGAGGCAGCTTTAGCTAGCTTTATGGACGCTGTTACTGACGCACTAGCAAAGGGTGACAAAGTTCAGTTAATAGGTTTTGGAACCTTCGAAACTCGTGAGCGTGCTGCGCGTTCTGGTAGAAACCCACAAACTGGAGAAGCTATCACAATTCCAGCTGCTAAGGTACCAGCATTTAAAGCAGGAGCTAAACTTAAAGAAGCAGTTAAGTAGTAATGCGGTTAGACAAATTTTTAAAAGTTTCTCGTTTAATAAAACGAAGAACACTAGCTAAAGAAGTATGTGATAGTGGCAGAATTGATATAAATGGTCGTACAGCAAAAGCTGGAACAGAAGTGAAAGAGCAAGATATTATTACAATTAATTTTGCCAGAAAAACACTTATTGTAAGAGTTTTGAAGCTGCAAGATTCGGCCAAAAAAGCAGATGCTGCAGATATGTGCGAAATTATTGAAGAAAAATCAATACCAAGTTCAGAAGATGATTTCTGGAAGAACAATTAACCTCTTTAATTAAAGGGGTTTTTTTGTTCTAAGTTAGACAAACTCTCATACATATAAAGTAATAGAATTGTAATGGGAGGAATTTCGTATGGAAACCTATCAAAAAAAGCTGGACAAAAAAATAGTAAAGCACGAAATTAAGATTGTAGATCGCAAAGTACTAGAGGTGACGGGAGTTATAAACATTGAAAGCTTTGACAGCCAAGAATTCCTGTTAGAAACAACCTGCGGATATTTAGCCGTCAGAGGCGACAACCTACATATCAAAAACCTAAACCTAGAAGAGGGTTTAGTAGCTATTCAAGGAAATTTATTTGATATGGGCTATATTGATGAAAGCATTACACCTGGAGAGAAAGCAAAGGGCTTTTTCAGTAAACTATTTAGATAATTGAGGTGTTATGGTGGAATTTCAAGCTCAGTATCAATTATTGCTGTACATGTTTCTTACAGGTGCAGGTCTTGCTGCAGTCTTTGAGTCCTACAGACAATGTCATAATATTTATAAATTTCATAAGCTATTACTGCATTTGTTAGACTTTGTTTTTTGGGTAGTAGCTGCTCTGCTAGTTTTTTCGATTTTGTTTGTTAAAGCTGGAGGGGAATTGCGTTTTTACAGCTTAGTTTTTTTAGGACTAGGGGCAATCTTTCATTATTATTTTATTAGAAGAGTGACGATTAGAGTTACGCATACAGTTATTAGAATAGTTACAGTAACTGTTAACATATGTAAAACTATTATATATTATTTAATTATTAAACCAATTTTATTGCTATGGTATATAGCTAAAATGATATGGCAATTAATATTAAAAGTTTGGTCTTTCTTATTGCTAATGCTAACGACACTTGTCGGCGTCATAGGAGGTATGCTAAACTGGACATTACAAAGGGGTAAAAAGCTCTTTAAAATTAAGAAATAAGTTAGGTGAACCTAATGTACCGTCCAATAGAGTCAAACAATACCTCAAGCCAATCAAAAAGAGAAAAATTTACTAATGCTAAAAGTGGTACTAAAAAATTAGCAAAATGGAAAAAACTATTATTGTTAATTTTTTTGGTGTATTTACTATTTATAGGCAAAGGGATTTATTCACAGGAACAAACGATAAGTGAAAAGCAGCAGGAACTAGAGATTCTGCAGCAGGAATATAGTGCTATTAAATCAGAAAACGAAGTGTTAGAGAGCCGATATAACCGTTTACATGATGAAGATTACATAGCTGAAATTGCCCGCCAGAATTATTATCTATCAAAGCCAGGGGAGATATTGTTTATTGTTCCCCAAGGGAGATAACTTATTGACAGATTTTTCGACCTTCAAGTATAATAGATATGATTGATTTGCTAAGATTCTAAGGAGGAACATTGTAGTTATGACAATTGAAGTAGGCAGCAAAGTTGAAGGTAAGGTTACTGGTATTACTAACTTTGGGGCATTTGTAGAATTGCCAGGTGGTATTACAGGACTTATCCATATTTCGGAAATAGCTGAAGATTACGTAAAAGATGTTAATGAGCATTTAAAACTTAACGACAAAGTATTAGTCAAAGTTATTAATGTTGACGAGAAGGGGAAAATTGGTTTATCCATTAAGCAGGCGGTGAACAAACCAAAGCCTCAACAGAGAAGAGTTCCTCAAATATCGATGGACGATAAGATCAATCAGTTTTTCAAAGACAGTGAAGAGAAAATGGCTGCCTTAAAAAGAAGCTATGATTCTAAACGTGGAAGTCGCGGTCCAAGAAAGGGCTAAGAACTTATTTTATATAGTTGCTTTTATAAATTTATTTATGTATATAAAATCGTCACTACAATTGTAGTGACGATTTTATTTCGACCTTACCTAGCTTTACTCCAGATTTCTCAAAAAGCTCAATTGCATATTCCGAATTGCGATAATCATTTTCCCAATAGACAGCTTTAACGCCAGCTTGTATTAAAGCTTTCGCACAATGTAAGCACGGGAAATGGGTTACGTAAGCCTCGGCTCCCTCTGTAGATACACCGAATTTTGCACATTGTAAAAGGGCATTGATTTCGGCGTGGATTGTGCGGACACAATGGTTATCCACGACTTTACAGCCGACATCGATACAATGCTCGTCCCCAGTAATAGAGCCATTATAGCCTCCCGCTATTGTGCGGCGATCCTTTACTAAAACGGCCCCAACAGATAAGCGCTCACAAGAACTACGCAATGCTAAGATTTTTGCCTGGGCCATGAAATATTCATCCCAAGATATACGATTACTCATAAGCAAAACCCCCTGACTTGTATGTAAAATAGTTTTTTTATTTAAGTTTCGACGAATTGATACAGAAACAAGCTAATAAATACTAGCACTAATTAGTATTTAACCATATTAAAGCCTAAAAAGCATGTTTTTTATAAAGCTTTTAGTGATATTTGTCGTAAAAAAATCTAGCTATTGGTACGAATTCTGACAAATTTTTAAGTGCTAGGCCCCTATAATGAAACATACAACAAAAAAATTGAGGGGTGTAATTATGCTAGCTAGATTTTTGGAAAGGGTAAACTTTAGTAGTAAGTGGAAAGATGGATTTACCAACATGAAGAATAGCATAAGCGCTATAGCAGGAGGGGCACTATTTATATACGTTGTTGGATTTTTATTAGGAAAAGCTATTATCCTTAATGATTTAGCTCCGTTTGCAATAGCCTTCTTCGCTGTAATGCTACTCCGTAAGCCTGCAATTGCAAATATATTGGCAGTAGTTATAACGTTAGGGGCCTTAACGGTAAGCTGGCAGCATGCTATTTATATAGGTGGAGCGATTTCACTGCTAATGATAGCGTACGGTTATTTAGAGAAAAAGGGTCAGCAGGATGTATCGTTACTACCCTATCAGGTCTTAGCTGCAACCATCATATCTAAAGTTGCAGTGCTCTATTGGTTAACGGAGCTGACAAATTATACGTTTGTAATGGCAGGTCTTGAGAGCGCACTCGCATTGTTATTAACGTTGATATTTGTTCAAGCAGTACCAATTCTATTCGGGAGAATGACCTCCAGAATTCTAAAAAATGAAGAGATTATCTGTGTGTTTATATTAATAGCCTCCGTACTAATAGGAATGAGTAATTGGGTTTGGTATGGTGTGCACATGGATCAGATTATGGGCGGATTAGCTATCATCCTGCTTGCTTATGCAGGCGGGGCAGGAATCGGTGCTGCGATTGGTGTAGTTATAGGATTAATAATGAGTCTAGCAAACCCATTGCTTATGAGTCAAATTGCTATTTTTGCCTTTGCTGGCTTACTAGCAGGACTACTAAAAGAGGGTAAAAAAGTATACGTAATGGCAGGCTTCTTCATCGGCTACATTACCTTGTCCATCTATATGCGGCCAGGAATAGATTTATACCCTGTTTTTGTAGAAATATTTTCAGTGTTCTTCTTATTTTCATTAGTACCTAAATCAGTTGTGAATTACATAACGGGCTTAATTCCAGGCACATCAGCTAACATGTGGAATCAACAGGAATATAAGAAAAAGGTAAAGGAGCTGGTTTCGGGTAAGGTTGATCGCTACGGATATATGCTTGGGGAGCTTGCTACAACATTTGAGACAAAAAATATAAAAAGGAATCAGGAGGCTGATTTTCAACAACTAATAGAGCATGTCGCCGATATTAGCTGCCAAAACTGTAATCGCTATAATCGTTGCTGGCAAACGGAATTTTATAAGACATATCAAGGATTTGTAGATATCTTTATCAGATTTGAGTCAGGAGAAACAGTAAGTCATCAGCGTCTGCCTAAAGACTTAAATGCTAAGTGTGTAGACAAGAAAAGATTGCTAGAGGTATTGTATCAGGAGTTCAAAGCCTTTCAAAAAGAATATTACTGGAAGGGACAGGTTGAAGAGTGTAGGGGGTTATTAGCGGAACAGTTGAAAGGTATATCACAGGTAATGGGTCAGCTATCAGTGGAAATTTCTAAGGAGGGGTTAGAGTTTTCTAAACAAGAGGTCGAGATAAGTCGCGCAATGGAAAAGCTAGGTTTATCGATTCAGCATGCACAAATTGTAAGTCTTGAGAAAGGAAATATTGATATTCGTGTAACGAAGAACGGCTGCGGACAACGTGATGAATGTGAGAAAATTTTAGCGCCAATGATAACGGATATAGTCGGTGAAAACGTATCAACTAAAAACAAGCGTGGGTGCAACTGTGCAAACGAGGAGTGTATCCTAACGATTGCTTCAGCGCCAGTATATGAGGTTGAATACGGTTTTGTTTCAATTGGCAAGGGCGGGACCTTCGTATCTGGGGACAGCTACGAGGGGATAGATTTAGGGAACGGAAAATACGTTTTAGCGATAAGTGATGGAATGGGTAACGGGCAAAGGGCACGGGAAGAAAGCCAGGCAGCTATAAAACTGCTGAAAACCTTGCTGCAAGCTGGGCTGACAGAAGATACTGCAATTAAGACTATTAATGCAGCCTTAATGCTTCGCTCATCAGAAGAAATGTTTGCTACATTAGATTTGGCATTCATTAATCTATTTACAGGAGAAACTAAATTCATGAAGGTTGGCTCTTCGCCAAGCTTTATAAAAACAGGCAAGGATGTTGAGATTGTTAATGGAAGGAGTTTGCCAGTAGGAATATTGCATGAAATACAATATTCCCTAGAGCAGAGAGTATTAAAGCAGGGTGATTATATATTAATGGTATCGGACGGAATTCTTGACTCCATACGCCATGTTAACGATAAAGAAGATTGGCTAAGGCGTATTCTGTTACAGATAAGCTGTGACGACCCGCAAGAAATCGCCGATGTTATTGTTGAGAAGGTATTAAGATTTAATGAAAATGAGGTGATTGATGATACAACTATTTTAGTAGCGAAGATTATGCCATATCAGCCAGAATGGGCAAGTATATCTATACCTGACAGTAAGAAGCTGGTAACCGCTTAAGTAAAATTAGAAGGAGGCAATTACAATCTATTAAATAGATTACTAGAGGTATAATCAATAGATTTCTGGGAAAACTGAGATACCAAAGCAAGTATTTCTTGGAGGTGTCTCAGTAATGGCAGAGATGAAACAGGTATTATTAATAACTGATGGTTGTTCTAACGTGGGCGAAGATCCAGTAGATGTTGCTAGGGAATTAGCTAGAGAGAACATCACGGTAAACGTAATAGGGATTATCGACCATGGAATGATTGGACAGAAAGGAATCGCTGAAGTACAATCAATAGCTGCAGCTGGTAATGGTATATGTGAGATTGTAAAAAGCCAGGATTTAAGCTATACCGTTCAAGCGGTCACACAGCAGGCGGTTGAGCTAACTATCGAACATGTTATTAACCGGCAGCTAACACAGATAATCGGAGATAATAGAGGTATTCAAGCACTAGAACCAGATAAACGAAGTGAAGTTGTTGAGTACATGGAGGATTTAAGTGAGCAGACACCGTTAAAGATTGTCCTACTAATAGATGTAAGTGCAAGCATGAAACAAAAAATGAAGGATGTTGAAGAGGCCATATATAATCTTTCACTTAGCCTCCAGGCTCGCAGTGGAAGTAGCGAAATTGCAGTTCTAGCATTTCCAGGAAGTATCCAAGAGCATACGAAGACGCTATCGGAATTTACGAAAGAGCCAGGCCTGATGCTAGAGCTTTGCTCTACACTACAAGCGAGGGGCGCAACGCCTACGGGGCCTGCTTTGATGGAAGCGCATAGTGTTCTAAGCAGCGCTAAAGACTATGTTGTCTAAAGGCGAGCTACTAACAGGTGCCTGGCATAAGCATACCTATCGTGTCCTCCACGAATTGGGACGAGGAGCAATTGGTGTTGTCTATTTAGTAGAAAAGACAGATAATGGGCAGCTGTGTGCTATGAAGGTAGCTGCCTCTATGCAGTCCATAGCAGCTGAGTATAAAAGGCTTGAAAAAATTCAGGGGAAGGTTCAAAGCAGACACTTTGGACCTCTTTTGTTTGAACTAGATGATGTTCAAATACGCAATCAAAAGCTTTATTACTATACTATGGAATACATAACAGGAGAAAGTCTGAAAGCATATTGCGAAAGCCTTAATGGGCACAAAAGCCTTAACGTACATAAAAGCTTAACTACACATAATAAGTGCGAGCTTGAACAGCATCAATATTTAACCTGTGTTTATCAAATAATAGAAAACCTCACAAAGCTCCATAAAAAAAATCATATTTTTTGTGATCTTAAGCCAGAGAATGTCATTATAGATGCAGATGATAAGCGGGCGAAATTTGTAGACTTCGGTGGTGTAGTGCCTGTGGGTCGAATGGTTAAACAGTATACAGTGCTATATGATCGCGGCAGCTGGAAAATGGGCAGCAGAAAGGCAGATATCAATTATGATTTATTCGCTGTCGGGATATTATTGATACAGGGATTTGTTGGTAAAGAATCACTACAGACGGCACAGAAAAACCCGCTACCAATTTATGCATTGTATGATATAATACACAAGAAATTAGAACCAAAATACAAACAAATTTGTATTAAGATTTTTTCGGAAAAGTATCGGAGTGCTAAGGAGCTACAGGGGGATTTTAGCAAGGCATTATCTTTAAAAAATAAGGTTGTTGTATCTGATACATATAAATTTAAATCGCGAACTGGATTTTATGGGCGCATCGGTAAGCTCGTGGGTATTATAGATATAGCCTTCTGGGTTTCTTTTTCATTTATGCTTGGTAGCATTTATTTGGTTTTAAAATGATGCAAGGTAGAGTGATGTGGTATGTCAATTAACACGACTATAGAGAAATATGATTTTGATAAAACCATGGAGTTATGCCAGTTAGCTGGGAAAATCATGCTCTACTCAGGCGGTGAAACCTATCGAGTCGAGGATACTATTATTAGAGTTGCCAATGCCTGCGGACTAGATGCAGAGAGCTACGTTACACCGACAGGCATTTTCATCACCTTATATGATGGAGCGAAGTCGCAAACATCAATGACTAGACTTAACCATCGAACAATTGACTTAAACAAGGTGAGTTTGGTTAATGGGGTTTCTAGGGAGTTATCAACGGGAGTAATTGATCCTCAGGCTGCCTACGAAAAACTAAAAGAAATTTTCAACGCTCCATTAAGCTATTCTAAGTCTGTAATTAACGTGTGGGCTGGAGTTGCGAGTGGTAGCTTTGCTTATCTGTTTGGAGGCACCCTGCCTGACGTAATAATAGCTGGGTTTACAGGTGCTATGGTAAATATAATCCTAAATCATCTCCTGCGTTATCAGGCGAGTATATTTTTAGCAACGTTTTTAGCTGCTATAAATGCAGGGCTATTGTCCGTGCTAGCAGTATCAGTAGGTATAGGGCAACAGTTGAATACGATTGTAATAGGTGGAATTATGCCGTTGCTTCCTGGGGTTGCGTTAACTAACGCAGTTCGGGATATGATTGCTGGAGATTTAGTGTCGGGGGTTACGAGGGCAGCGGAGGCAGTATTAATTGCAGCAGCAATAGCAGCTGGTATCATTGTCATATTGGCATTAGTGATTTAAGGAAGATTACATTGGAGGATTATCTATGGAGCTAATAATTGAGACTACCTTTGCGTTTTTAGCCGCAGCAGGCTTTTCAATATTATTTCAGGCTCCGAGATCCTGTGTTCTTAGTACAGGATTCGTTGGCACCTTAGGCTGGATTGTCTTTAGACTCTTGAGTATGCTGGAGGTACCGCACGTATTAACGGTATTCTTTGCTTCTATCACAGTAGCGACGGCATGTGAGATTATGGCAAGAAGACATAAGGTGCCAGTGACGGTATTTGCTATTTCTGGGATTGTGCCCTTAGTTCCAGGTAGCTTAGCGTATTCGACAATGTATAGCCTTGCAGAAGGAGACTACTTCCGCGGACTAGAATTAGGCACTAAAACATTCTTAGCTGCTGGTGCTATTGCTGCTGGGCTAGTGTTTGTTGGATCACTTGTACGGGCTATTAAATATCGAGGTGAGAAGCATGGAGCAAAATCTGTTATCCACCATCAGAAATAACATACTAGAATTAAAAGACAAAACACTTATAGTAGGTGTTTCCGGTGGGCCAGATTCTATAGCATTACTTGATTGTTTGGCTCGACTTCGCACAGAATTAAACTTAACCTGTATAGTAGCACATTTAGAGCATGGCTTTCGCGGACAGGTTAGCAAAGACGACGCTGCGTATGTACAGCGCTTTGCTGAAGAAAGAGAACTAATATTTCGAATGAAAGCAGTAAACATGCCAAAAATTGTCCAAGAAGAGCATGGATCAGCTCAGGAATTAGCACGGGAGCAACGCTATCAATGGTTTACTGAATTATCCGAGGAATACAAAACTCCCTACATTGTGCTTGGACATCACCAAGATGATCAAATAGAAACTGTTCTTATGCGTATAATTCGAGGAACTTCTCCTGCAGGACTAGCGGGCATAGAAGGAAGAACAAAACGAGATAGAATAATAATTATAAGACCGTTGCTAAATATAGAAAAACAGCAGCTTGAAGAGTATTGCGTGAGTGCTGGGATTACACCTAGGCTGGATGCGTCAAATGCCGACAACCATTATTTGCGAAATAAAATCAGGAATTGTTTACTACCACAATTAACTAAAGAATATAATGATAATACTAAGCAAGCATTATTGAATCTGTCAGACTTAGCAAGGGAAGATGATTTATATTTTCAGAAAATAGCTGAAAAAGAAGTTAAGAACGTACTTGTAAATGTAATTGCAAATGAACAGTATCATTTAAACCGTTACAAAATGGTAAATATGCATATTGCTTTACAAAGGCGAGTACTTCTACTAATATTATATTATCTTAAAAAGGAAACACGCTTTCAAAAAAAGCATATAGATAGTATCATCGCTTGGATAACGGCTAAAGAATCAGGGGGCTTAATGCAGCTGCCTGCAGGTATATTAGTTAGTCGTGAAGCAGAATCAATAATTATCTATAAAGAGCGGGAAGAATTAACTCCGTTAAAAATGCAAAAACTTAACTTAGGAAAAAATCTTCTTTCAAATGGAAGCATAATAGAGCTAGCTGTTAGCATATGCGAGTCAGGTAATCGCTACAAAAATACTGTTAATACAGTGTATTTCGATAAAAACGAGCTGCCTGCAGGCTCACTTTTCTGCAGAAGTAGAAAAGACGGCGATCGGATGACAATTTTCGGTATGAATGGCAGCAAAAAAGTAAAGGACATTTTAATTGATGCTAAGGTTCCGTCATATGAACGCGAACAGATTCCAGTCGTGGTCAGTGAAGACGAAATTCTTTGGTTAGCAGGTGTTAGAAGAAGTAATGTTGCGCCTGTGACTTCAAAGACTAAGGAAGTAGTAATGATTCAATACATAGACAACTAGTTTTGAGGAGGCAATTATGCACAACGACGTTTTGGAGGTATTACTTACAGAAGAACAAATTCAACAAAAGACAGCAGAGCTAGGAAGGTTAATAAGTGAAGATTATAAGGACAAAAACCCCTTAATCATTTGTGTACTTAAAGGTGCCGTAATGTTTATGGGTGACCTTCTGAAAAAGATAGAGGTACCGCTAGAGATTGATTTTATGGCTGTTTCTTCCTATGGAACCTCAACCGAATCCTCGGGCGTAGTAAGAATTGTCAAGGATTTAGATACAGAGGTTGCAGGCAGACATGTAATCATAGTAGAGGATATAATTGATAGTGGCTTAACATTATCATACCTATGTGACATGCTACATCGCAGAAATTGTGCTTCACTAAAAATTGTTGCATTATTAGATAAGCCGCACAGAAGAAAAGCCGAAATTAATATTGACTATAAAGGATTTGAAATACCAGATGCATTTATAGTAGGATATGGGCTTGATTATGCAGAGAAGTATCGTAACGTTCCGTATATATTTATACCTAAGCCAGAAGTTTATTCAAAAGCTTAGAATAAGTTGCTCGACATAGTAATGCTATGGTAATATAATGTTTGTATGCTTTTTTTGTTTCACATGCGTAAATGAGAGAGGAGGCACCCTATGAACCGTTTTGTCCGCAGCACAGGCTTCTATCTGCTAATTATAGTGCTGACGGTAGGAATAATTAACGTAATTGCTAAGGAAGAGCCCGTAATTGAGGATCTGAAATACTCAGATTTTAGGGAGCATTTATATAAGGACGAAATCTTAGATGTTACGATTATTCCTGACGGATTAGCCTATAGAGCTGAAGGTACACTAGTTGATGGCACAGAGTTTGTAGTATATTTGCCGTGGACTGAGAGGATACCTGAAGAGCTTTTGCAAGTAGTAGATTTTGATGTTCAACCACAAGAAACTCCATCCCCATGGGTAAGCTTACTAATGGGAATGATACCTTTTATTCTAATTCTTGTTCTGTTCTTCTTCTTATTAAACCAGTCACAGGGTGGCGGTAATAAGGTAATGAACTTCGGTAAGAGTAAAGCTAAACTCTATACTGAGGAGAAAAAGAAGGTCACATTTAAAGATGTGGCAGGTGCAGATGAAGAGAAAGCAGAGCTTGAGGAGATAGTAGATTTCCTTAAAGATTCAAGCAAGTTCACAACTGTTGGAGCTAGAATTCCGAAGGGTGTATTATTATACGGACCACCTGGAACTGGTAAGACATTAATTGCCCGTGCAGTTGCTGGTGAAGCTGGAGTACCATTCTATAGCATAAGTGGTTCCGACTTCGTAGAAATGTTTGTCGGAGTTGGTGCTTCCCGCGTTAGGGACTTATTCGATACGGCAAAGAAAAATGCCCCATGTATTATCTTTATTGATGAAATTGATGCCGTTGGTCGTCAGCGTGGTGCTGGACTTGGTGGTGGTCACGATGAGCGTGAACAAACACTTAACCAGTTACTTGTAGAAATGGACGGCTTTGGTGAAAACAGCGGTATTATTATCATGGCGGCAACGAACAGACCTGATATTTTAGACCCTGCATTATTACGTCCTGGACGTTTTGACCGTCAGATTACAATTGGTAAACCTGATGTAAAGGGTAGGGAAGAAATCCTTAAGGTTCATTCACGTAATAAGCCATTAGGCGCAGATATAGAACTAGGCGTTGTTGCTCGACGCACACCAGGATTTACTGGTGCTGATTTAGAGAACCTTCTAAATGAGGCTGCACTTTTGGCCGCTAGAAAGGGAAGGGATAAAATCGCTAGTACAGATGTAGAAGAGGCAATTGACCGTGTAATTGCTGGACCATCAAAGAAGAGCAGAGTAATTAGCGAATTTGAGAAGAAAATCGTTGCCTATCACGAAGCAGGACATACGATTGTTGGTTATTATTTGAAGCATGCTGACGCAGTTCACAAGGTATCAGTAGTTCCTCGTGGAGGTGCGGGCGGTTATACCGTTATGCTACCTAAGGAAGACCGTTACTTCATGACAAGGTCAGAGCTATTAGACCGTATTACTGGATTACTTGCAGGACGTGTAGCAGAAGAAATTGTGCTTAAAGAAGTATCAACAGGTGCACATAATGACTTCCAGCGTGCTACTGAGATTGCCCGTCGTATGGTAACAGAATTCGGTATGAGTAAGCTCGGACCAATGCAGTATGGACGTCACCAGGAACAAGTTTTCTTAGGTAGAGATATTAACACAGAGAAAAACTACAGTGACGTGGTCGCCCATGAGATAGATAACGAAATGCGTGAAATTATCGCTGACTGCTACGAGAGCGCCAAGAAGCTTCTACAAACTAATTACGATAAGCTTGAGCTGATAGCGAAAGGTCTTATGGAAAGAGAAACATTAGAGGCTAATGAGATTGAAATGCTTATTGAAAAAGGCTATCTTGAAGACGAAGAAGGCGTAAGAATTCACATAAACATGAATCCTGATAAAAAGGTTGACAATGAGCTGAAGCATAAGGATTCTAAGAAAAATGCTTCTGAGCAGGAAGCTCCTAAAAAAGAAACATCAGAGCAGGAATCTTCTACTAAGGAAGAACCTAACCAGGAGCCTAGCCAAGCTGGTGAAGACACTCAGGATAATGAAGACTCGAAGAAAAACGAGAAATAACCTGTAGTGGCGAATGATTTAATTAAATTTAAGAATTATATAGAGTATAGAGAAAAGTGGTCCGTAAGGGCTGCTTTTCTCAGTTAATAACTTTTTATTTTTTTATTATGGAAGGAATGTTAATAGTGAAGACAGATATAGAAATTGCACAGGAAGCAGTGATACAGCCAATAGTAGATGTTGCAGCTACGATAGGTTTAGAGGAAAACGATATTGAATTACATGGTAAATATAAAGCTAAGCTCTCAATGGATCTATATGAGAAGATTAAAGATAAGCCAAACGGCAAGCTGATATTAGTTACCTCTATAAATCCAACACCTGCAGGTGAAGGTAAATCGACTACAACGGTTGGTCTTGGACAAGCACTTAATAGAATTGGTAAGAAGGCAATAATCGCATTACGTGAACCATCCTTGGGTCCTAGCTTTGGAATTAAGGGCGGCGCAGCTGGTGGGGGCTATTCGCAGGTTATACCAATGGAGGATATAAACCTACATTTTACAGGTGATTTCCATGCAATAACATCAGCTCACAATCTTTTATCAGCAATGTTAGATAACCACTTACATCAAGGAAATGAATTACAGATTGACCCGAGGAAAATCCTTTGGAAACGTGTAATTGACTTAAATGACCGAGCACTACGTAATATTGTAGTTGGTCTTGGTGGACCAGTCCAGGGTGTGCCAAGGGAAGACGGCTTTGATATTACAGTTGCCTCTGAAGTTATGGCAATTCTCTGTCTAGCTGATAACCTAATGGATTTAAAGGAGCGCATAAGCCGTATTGTTGTGGCGTATACATACGACAACCAGCCAGTAACGGCAGCAGACCTTAAAGCAGCTGGAGCTATGGCTTTGCTACTTAAAGACGCAATTAAACCAAACCTGGTACAGACGCTGGAAAATACGCCAGCGATAATCCATGGTGGACCATTTGCTAATATAGCACATGGCTGTAATAGTGTAATGGCAACAAAGATGGCATTGAAGATGTCAGATTATACAGTAACTGAGGCGGGCTTTGGTGCAGACTTAGGGGCAGAGAAGTTTTTCAATATCAAATGTCGCTTAAGTGGGCTTAAGCCTGATGCGACAGTAATTGTTGCTACCGTTCGTGCTTTAAAAATGCATGGAGGAGTAAACAGACAGGAATTAAAAACGGAGAACATAGCTGCTTTAGAACAGGGTTTTGAAAACCTTGCTAAGCATATAGAGAACGTAAAGCAATTTGAAGTCCCATTAGTTGTAGCAATAAATCGGTTCCCGACTGACACCGAAGCAGAATTAGACAAGGTTGCAGAGCTTTGCCGTCTGCATGGTGTGGAAGTGGCCCTATCTGAAGTATGGAGCAAAGGTGGCGAAGGGGGAGTTGAGCTTGCTGAGAAGATAGTTCAACTTACGGAAAACCGTCAAAGCTACTTCCATACCCTGTATTCTGACTGCTTATCCCTTAAAGAGAAGATTGATATTATTGCAACTCGCATTTACGGCGCTGATGGCGTTGACTATTCGCCGAACGCTAAGAAGCAAATCAAAGAGCTTGAGCAGCAGGGTCATAGAAGGCTGCCAATTTGCATGGCAAAAACGCAATCATCCTTAAGCGATGATCCGCTAAAAATCGGCAGACCTACTAATTTCCGCCTTAACGTGCGTGAGATACGTGCGTCAATTGGTGCAGGCTTTATCGTCGTCCTGACAGGACAGATGCTAACTATGCCTGGATTACCTAAGGTTCCATCGGCAGTGAACATGGATATTGACGCTAAAGGCAAGATTACAGGGCTGTTCTAAACTTAATTTATAGGTAAAAACCCATCCGAGAAAGGATGGGTTTTTTATGGGTTAGAGTTTGAAAATTCGTTAAAACACTAAAATCCTTGGCAAAATAATTAACAAGGTTGCTAGTAAGCTTGAAGCCAGCAAGCTTCTAGTACGCACATACAGTAAGCTTAAAACCACAGAACCTACAGGCGCAATTAAAAATGATTGTAAAAGCACTTCAATATGGGCCATATTATAGATGTATTGGTTAATAATATAATTAATCAAAGCTACAATCCCTGCCGTTCCGATTATTGCTATCCAGGTTGTAGTTAAGCGTTCTATATAATTTTGGATGATTCCTCTAAATATAATTTCATTAATTAAAGCGTAGAAAAAGAAGGCAATTAAGAACATACTCAATAAATCTGTGTAGCTTTCAATATTAAAGCTTGTAGGAATATTAAAGCTACCTAACATTTGAAAGAAAAACCCAAGCAATAGGGCTGAACTTATTGCATGGCCCCAATGCTTAAACGTTAAGCCTATATATTCCCTTTCATAAGAATTCTTGCAAAACACAAGAATAATTAGTAAGTAGTTGCAGGCAATCAGTACTGGTACCCAATAATCACTTATGCTATAAGGCATTATTAGAAATTGTGTTATAAAATAAAGCAACAAAGCTAAGGCGATAAGCCAATGTGGATACTCAATGTGCTTTACTAGCTCTTGAACTCGTTTGTGTTCATCTAAATCTACAGTCAGTAGCCAGACCACAATAATTGCTGAGAATAGAAGTAGTGATAGAGTTATTAAAGCATACAACAGAAGATTATCAGGGGGATAACCATATTCAATAAAAGGGTGAGTGCTTTGAAATAACTGCTCACTAGTCTGGGAATCATAAAGAGTAATCGTACTATTCTCGTTATAAACTAGCCTATCTCCTTCAGATGTAATAAGCATAGCCATAGCTATGTTAGCGTCAGGGAGATAAAGTCTCTTATAACCAAACAAATGAATAGATATATACATCTCAGGCTTTTGTAGCATCAAAGCAGAGGCTTGATGTCTAATGTCATCAAATAAGTCAGCACTTTCCTCTAATGATATGGTCTCATTATCGGCGCTTATAAGCTGGTTTCGACTTGTAATCTCAGTAAATTCAGTTCGGAGTAGCAGCATTGCAAGCTGCTCTTCATTAATAGGCATATACAGCTCTGTTAATTCTCCTTGGTCACGAAAACCAGAGTCGTCTGGATAAAAGTAGTACGAGGCATCGCCAATCAGTGACACGCCCTTAACGCTTCCTGAACGTGTATAAGCTGGAACAATAAAGCCACCTTGTGTATACTCAATGTCTAAGTAATCAAAAGTGCCGAGTTCTAATGAAGAAAAATAATACATTTCATCTAAGAATAATGTTTGCGGTTCTTCGCCAATGCTTGTAGGCAATAAGATTACTGCAGAAATTGCTGAGGCTAAGCTAATAACTAGAATAACAAACAATACGAAGGCTGTGAAAAATGTATTTTGAAATATAGATTGTAATCGTTGAAGCATGATGTCCCCCAAAAATTCATTATAGTAGTGAAATCTGACAATAATTCATGTATTATTAGGTATAAATATTTAAACTGTACATGCCATTATTCGACAATATTTTTATAAATTCCTGCTTGTTTTTTGAAATGTAAATAATAGGAGGCAAATTTACATGAATAATATAAATGAAGAACTAAAGCAAAAAATATTAGATCTAAAGAAACAGAGGAACGCAATAATTCTAGCACACTATTATCAAAGGGCAGAGCTACAAGAGATTGCGGATTATATAGGCGACTCATTTGGGTTAGCGAAGCAAGCGGCCGAAACAGATGCAAAGGTTATACTTTTTTGTGGTGTGCATTTTATGGGGGAAAGTGCGAAAATTCTCTCGCCAGATAAAACGGTTTTAATACCAGACGAGCGGGCAGGCTGTCCGATGGCTGATATGGTTGATGCAGATGGTCTGCGTGCCCTTAAGGCGAAGCATCCAAATGCTAAGGTAGTTGCCTACGTTAATACGTCAGCGGAGGTAAAGGCGGAGACAGATATTTGCTGCACCTCTTCAAATGCGGTTAAGGTAATCCAATCAATAGATGCTGACGAGATTATATGGGTCCCAGATAAGAATCTAGGTCATTATGTTAGTCAGTTTACGGACAAGAAAATCATTCTTTGGGAAGGTTACTGTAACACCCATGACAATATAAGGGCACAGGACATCATCGACATGAAAGCAAAGCATCCAGAAGCACCTGTAGTGGTTCATCCTGAGTGTAGGCCAGAGGTTGTCGAATTAGCTGACCATGTAGCTAGCACTGCAGGTATATTGAAGTTTTGCCGTGAGACAGACAGCCAAGAATTTATTATAGGAACAGAAATGGGCATAGAGTATATGCTGAAGAAAGAAAGTCCAAACAAGCAGTTTCATTTTGCATCAAAGCTGTTAATATGCCCGAATATGAAGGTGAACAATTTGAAAAAGGCTCACAGAGCCCTTGAAACATTAGAGCCGAAGATTGAAGTAGATGCAGAAATTGCCACTAGGGCAAAAAAATCATTAGAACGCATGCTAGAGGTGCAGTAACATGCAGGGCAGGTATTTAGTCAACCTAAATAAAAATATCCAAGTAATCGACACAGATGCGGTAGTGATAGGTTCAGGTATTGCTGGTCTATACACAGCGTATTCCCTATGCGAGCAATTTGATAAGATTACCTTAGTGACAAAACAACACCTCAAAGAAAGTAACACCAATTACGCTCAGGGAGGGATTGCGGCGGCTATCTCTGAGTCTGATTCACCTGAGCTACATCAGCAGGATACTGTATATGCTGGGGCAGGTTTATGTAATGAAGAGGCCGTTGCCGTTTTGGTGAACGAAGGCCCAGATAGAATTCAAGAACTCATTGATTTAGGTGCTAAATTCGATCGTACGGAAACAGGACTAGCACTAGCTAAGGAAGGGGCCCATAGCTGCCGTCGTATCTTAAGGGCTCAAGGTGATGCAACAGGTGCTGAAATAGTACGAGCCCTTTTGAACGTAGTCAGTAAAAACTCTAAAATAGATAAGTTAGATTATCATTTTGCCATAGACGTAATAACAGAAGGGAACACATGTAAAGGTGTGCTATTGCAAAATGATGTCGGCGAGCAATTTTTCTATCGCACGTCAATAGTTGTATTAGCATCAGGTGGGATGGGACAGCTTTTTCGCTATACAACAAATCCAGACATCGCCACAGGTGATGGGGTAGCGATGGCTTATCGTGCTGGGGCGCTCATTACCAGCTTGGAATTCTACCAATTCCATCCTACAGTTCTAAGTTATCCTGGTGCGCCGAGATTTTTAATTTCAGAGGCAGTACGCGGTGAAGGTGCTGTATTACGCAACATTCACGGTGAGCGCTTTATGCTTGATAAACATGAAATGGCGGAGCTAGCTCCTAGGGACGTTGTCTCCCGTAGCATTGTTGAAGAAATGGATAAGACGAAAGCTACATACGTGTTTTTAGATATAACCCACGAAAAACCTGAAACTTTGCAGGAGCGGTTTCCGACGATATATCAGAAGTGCCTGCAATACGGTCTAGACATTAGTAGTGACTGGATACCAGTAGCGCCAGCAGCACATTACGCCATGGGTGGGGTACGCACGAATGAATGGGGCGAGACTGAGGTTAAAGGGCTTTTTGCCTGTGGTGAAGTTGCCTGTACCCAGGTTCATGGTGCCAATCGATTAGCGAGCAACTCTTTATCGGAAGCACTAGTTTATGGTAAAAGAATTGCAAATACTGCATTTGCATACGTGGCAACTAATTCGGCAATTCCATACCAGCTTCCATACCTATTACATAAGCCAGTCAGTCGGCTACAATATATTAACGAACGTAGACTACGCCTGCAAAAGGTTATGCTACGCTATGTTGGACTAAGAAGAAACAAGGAAGGTCTTGAATCGGCCTTAGAAGAGTTTAAAAAATATTCACCTATGGAAGGCTATGCCTATAGCGAACTAAGTGAATATGAGTTTATGAATATGCTTACATGCGCTACATTGTTAACGCACTCGGCCCTTGCTAGGGAGGAAAGCCGGGGTGCGCACTATCGGACAGATTTTCCACAGACTGATAGCGATTGGCACAGAACGATATCGATACATAAGGAAAGGGGGGTAATCGTTAGTGCTAACACAATCTAAAATTATTGAAATGGCTTTAGTGGAGGATGTATTCACTGGTGACATTTCATCGATTACGACAATTCCTGAAACTGCCCTTGGTAACGGAATCATTTATATGAAAGCAGATGGGGTTATCTCAGGCATAAAGGTTGCTGAAGAAGTATTTAAGCAGGTAGATGCAAACCTTGAGATTAAATTAAAAGCAACCGATGGTACACACGTTAAAAAAGGACAGGCAGTAATAGAAATAACAGGCTCTTTACGTTCAATACTTACTGGAGAGCGTGTGGCATTAAACTTTTTGCAGCGCATGTCTGGCATTGCAACGAAAACCCACCTAATGGTAACACTTATACAAGATTATCCCTGTACAGTAGTAGATACACGCAAGACAACGCCTCTACTGCGTATTCTTGAAAAACAAGCTGTGCGCGATGGTGGAGGAAAAAACCACCGCTTTGGGCTCTACGATGCAGTAATGATTAAGGACAACCACATCAAAGCCGCTGGTGGAATTATGAATGCAGTACAATCGGCACGCAAGCAAATTCCCCATACTATGAAAATTGAAGTAGAGGTAGAGAATTTACAGCAGGTTGAGGAAGCTATAGAGTCCAAGTGTGATATTATCATGCTAGACAATATGGATGTAAATATGATGGAAGCAGCCGTGAAGCGGATTGCGGGTAAGGCAATTGTAGAAGCATCTGGTGGAGTAAATGAAAATAACATCGTAGAAATTGCAAACACAGGTGTAAATTATATATCATTAGGTAGTCTAACACATTCCATTGAAAGTCTAGATATCAGCTTGGATTTATACGAAAAGAAAGTAATCATATAGTAGATAAATAATAACGCATTATTAGTACTCTATTTTGTTAGATTGTAGGTGTAATATAACTATGCTATTAGTGATGGACGTCGGGAATACCAATATAGTTCTAGGTATGTATGAAGGAAAAGAGCTGCGCTATCATTGGCGCATTGCTACCAGTCGTGAAAAAACAGAGGATGAATACGGCATTCTTATTAAAAACCTACTAGGGGATAAAGGGCTAGAGTTAAAGCAAATAAAAGCAGTAATCATTTCTTCTGTTGTGCCGCCGTTAATGTTTGCATTAGAGCGGATGGTAGAAATATATTTAAAGCTAGAGCCAATTGTAGTAGGTCCTGGGATTAGAACAAGCCTTAATATCAATATAGATAATCCGCGTGAGGTTGGGGCTGACCGAATTGTAAATGCAGTAGCAGCAATTCATGAATATGGTGCACCGTTAATTGTTGTAGACTTTGGAACGGCAACTACATTTTGCGCCATAGATGACAAAGGCAGTTACTTAGGTGGAGCTATTGCCCCAGGTATTAGAATTTCTACGGAAGCGTTATTTGCCCGTGCAGCTAAGCTGCCGAGGATAGAATTAGTACGACCAAGTAAAGTGATTGGCAAAAATACAGTTGCGTCTATGCAGTCAGGAATCATAAACGGTTATATAGGACAGCTAGATGGCATCGTCAGACGCATGAAGACGGAAATGGGCTATGATGCAGTTAAGGTAGTAGCAACAGGTGGACTAGCTGAGCTTATAGCAGTAAATTGCGAAACCGTTGACATCATTGATGAATTTTTAACTTTAAAGGGCTTGCGTATTTTATACGAAAAAAACAACGAAAAATTAAATAATAAGGATTGAGGAGGTGTAATGAAATGAAGGAAGTGACAATATACATTAAAAGCTATTGCCCATATTGCAAAAAAGCGTTGGCGTTATTAGAGAGTAAGGGCGTAGAGCTGAAAATCGTAGATGCTATGGAAGAACCAGAGCTATTCGAAAAAATAAAAGAGCAGACGGGCAGTCGCACTGTTCCACAGATTTTTATCGGCGATGAATTTGTCGGTGGCTGCGATGATGTACACGCCTTAGATTCAACAGGCCAGCTAGATGCTAAATTAAAATAATTAGACAAAAAGCATAAGAGTATTAAGAGTATTAAATAGGAACAGACACATTTCGCTAAATGTGTCTGTTTTCACAATTTCTCTTAGTCAACGTGGCAAATGACATTGTTATTCATTAGATACTTTTGCTATACTTAATTTAGTTTATGGGTACGCTTGATTTACAAGGGGAAATAGATAAGGGGGATTCCATGTCTGATTATATTAAAATGAATCGACGCGAATGGTTTAAGCAGGCTTTTACGAAAACAAAAGACGCTTCATTAAAGACTACTAGCCGTGCTGCTGGAAGTCTAGCAGATATTTCAGAAACACTTAAGGAATATAAGTGGGAAACAGTCGCTAATGATCGTGATCTCACCGATGACAGGCCAAAGCAGATTATGTTTCAAGGTAAGTCGGTGTATTTGCTACGGGTAGACGGCAAGTATTTAGGCTTTCAAGGAATTTGCCCAGAGGATAAACAACTGATATTTTGGCGAGCGCATTCGAAGCAGTTTTACTGTCCAAGCTGTGGCTCAGTATATAACCTAGATGGTTCCTGTCAACAGGACGAAAACCTGTCACTGACAACATACCCTGCAAGATTACACGATGAAGCAATTCAATTGAGGGTTGATTGATTAAAAAATATCAGGAGGGCTGTTATGCATGAACTATCAGTAATGGCTGGTATTATCGATGTTATAAATACTAGCGCCAAAGAAAACAATATCCATAAAATTCGCAAAGTAAAATTAATCGTAGGTCAAATGTCTAATGCTATACCTGACTCCTTAAGAATGGCGTTCGATATGCTAAGGGATGATGGACCATTTATTGAAGATGCAATTTTAGAAATAGAAACGGTGAAGACACAGGTTAAATGCCATGAATGCAATCATCAGTTTCAGCCTGAGGAAGGTTATATTTTCACCTGTCCGGAGTGTAAAGGTTTGCATACAGAAATAATAGCAGGTGAACAATTGTATGTTGATTTTTTTGAGGGGGATAAAATAGATGACAACTAAAATTGAAGTAAAGAAAAGTCCTATGCAAAAAAATAACGAGCAGGCAGAGCTTAATCGACAACTACTTAAGGAAAAAGGCATCTTTGCATTGAATCTGATGAGCTCTCCAGGGTCTGGCAAGACAACCTTATTAGAAAAGCTATCAGAGGTTATTGGAGATGACATTAAAATGGGAATCATTGAAGGCGACCTTGCTACGGAGCGCGATGCAGACCGTATACGAGCAAAGGGCATTCAATGTGTGCAGATTAATACCGATGGCGGCTGCCATATGGATTCCCATATGATTAGGAAAGTGCTAGATGAATTTGACTTAGATAAACTAGATTTACTTATCATTGAAAACGTTGGGAATTTAGTCTGCCCGTCGTCATGGGACTTAGGAGAGCATAAACGTGCCGTCGTTTTATCCGTTACAGAAGGAGCGGATAAAGTCGCAAAATATCCAACAATGTTCCGCAAAGCAGATGCAGTTATCCTTAATAAGATAGATTTAATTCCATATATTCAATTCAATGTAGACATAGTGAAGGACGACTTATTTGCCATTAAACCAGGAATTGAATTCTTTGAATTGTCAGCAACCACAGGTGAAAACATGGAGGCTTGGTGTCAATGGCTAAAGGATCATCTGCACAAGTAGATAAAGTAGATACCGTTGCAAGAGAACGTCTGCTGGTAAAGGGAGTTGTTCAGGGTGTGGGTTTTCGCCCGTTTATATATCGAATTGCCCGTGAAGAAGCCTTAACTGGATTTGTCCGCAATACTAGTAAGGGCGTAGAAATTGAGCTAGAAGGGACGCGAGGACAGCTTAAGCGCTTTAGTGAACGCATGCATGGAGAGCTTCCGGCATTAGCGGAGATAGACTCTGTAGATGCTTCGGAGCTGCCAATTACTGGGCAAGACAGTCAATTCCAGATTGTCACTAGCCATACTCAGGTCAAAGGTGATGTTCGAATACCAACAGATATAAAAGTATGTGAGGATTGCCAGCGAGAGATCCTTGACCAGGCTGATAGACATTATTATTATCCGTTAACAAACTGCACAAACTGTGGACCACGCTTTACTGTAATTAAAGATGTACCATATGATCGACAGATGACAACTATGGAACCGTTTAAGATGTGTTCAGCATGCGAAGTGGAGTATATGGAGCCACTAGATAGGCGCTTTCATGCTCAACCGACGGCATGTCCTGACTGTGGACCGAAGACTAAACTAATTACTCAGGCAGGAGAAACACTAGCAGTTGCTAGTGCTAGCACTGAGCTACGTGCGCTCTTTGCACAAGCACGCAAGCTACTGTTAGAGGGTAAGATTATAGCAGTTAAGGGTCTAGGGGGATTTCATTTTGTATGTAACGCGAACGATAGTGAGGCTGTCAGAAAATTAAGGGCACGAAAGAAGCGTCCATATAAACCCTTGGCTGTAATGGCAAGGAACGAACAATTAATTAAAGACCGTTGTCGTGTGAGCGCAATAGAAGAGCAAATCCTTATCAGCACACAGGCACCGATTGTTATTTTAGATAAGAAAGACACAGCGGATTTTTCCCTAGTTGCACCTGGGATTAACACCGTTGGAGTCATGCTACCCTATGCTCCAATTCACTTGCTGTTATTTGCTACAGATGAATTGGACTGGCTAGTAATGACAAGCGCGAATCCGAGTAATATGCCGATAACAATAGATAACGAGGAAGCATTAACAGAGCTAAATAGCTATGTCGATTACTTCTTGCTCCATGACCGTGAAATTGAACAACGCTGTGATGATTCCCTAGTACGCATTATTCTAAAGAAGCCAGTAATGATTCGCAGATCTCGAGGATACACGCCAGAACGCATAAAGTTACCTATTAATTCAGATAAAACGATTTTAGCTGTGGGCGGAGAGATGAAGAATATTTTCGCCTATATGAAGAAAGACCAGGTAATATTAAGTCAGTATATCGGTGAGATTGATTCCTGGGAAGGAAGGCAGAATTTTATCAGGAATGTTGGTCACTTTGAGCGACTGTTTGATTTAGAGCCAGATATTGTTGCGTATGACAAGCATCCATCCTACCAAGTGACCGAGGTAGCGAAGCTATTACCCTATGATTCGAAGGTTGAAATTCAGCACCATCATGCACATATGGCTAGCTGTATGGCCGAGCATGGCTTAACGGGCACTACATTAGGTGTTATTTTAGACGGTACGGGCTATGGCGATGATCAAACCCTCTGGGGATCAGAATTATTGCTCGGGGATTATAAGCAATTTACACGGATTGCCCATGGAAAGCTCTTGCCTGTTGTAGGTGGAGAAAAGGCTATTGAAGAGCCATGGAGAATGGCAGTTTCACTACTGCATCTATCCAAAGGTGAGCAGGGCTTAAGGCTAGCAAGTGAAATATGGCCAGACAGACATAAGGAAATAGACTTGTTAGGTCAGATGCTCGAAAAGCAAATACAGATTGTATATAGTTCAGGAATGGGTAGGTTATTCGATGGTATTTCAGCTTTGCTAGGAATTTGCGATATCAGCACCTATGAAGGGGAAGCGGCAATCAGACTTGCGAGCTATGCCGAAAGATTTAAAGTCAATAGCACATATACCGTAAAGCTCACTGAAGAAACAACGGAAGCAACGAAAATTATCGATTGGCTAGCTATGATTGACGAAATAATTACAGACAAACTAAATAAAGTTTCGCCAGAGCTTATTGCATATAAGTTTCATATGACAATTGCTAAAATTATGGTTGATTTAATTATTGACATTACTAAAAACTATTCGCTTAAGCAAGTAGTATTAAGCGGTGGCACTTGGCATAACGAGTTGTTATTAACTGAGGTAGTCAATGCGGTTAATGAAGCAGGTTTGAAGATTTATTTCCATGAGCAAGTGCCAACAAATGATAGTGGAATAGCCCTAGGGCAAGCTATGATTGCGGCAGCTAAAATAGATAAAATACGTTCAACAAGTTAGATGAAAAATAGAAAGCTGAAGGGGGAAAATAATATGTGTTTAGCAATTCCAGCTAAGGTTATTGCAATTGATGGGTATTTAGCCGAGGTTGAATGCTTCGGCAATACAAGAAAAGTAGGTTTAACTTTAAAACCAGAAACAAAAATCGGCGACTACGTAATGGTACACGCTGGCTTTGTCATTGAAATAGTTGATGAGAAATACGCTATGGAAAGTCAAGAACTATGGAAAGAGATGATAAAGCATGAGCAGCATGAAGACTAATGTATATCGTGATCCCGTCCTAGGTAAAGAGCTTATACAGGCAATAAAAAAGCAGGCGAAAATATTTCAAGAAAAAAACGGACGCAAGGTAAACCTAATGGAGGTCTGTGGAACCCATACGGTTTCCGTATCAAAGGCAGGACTACGTGATGTGTTCCGTGATGATATCGAATTAATTAGTGGACCAGGATGTCCAGTTTGTGTAACCAGCCATGAGGATATTGATTACATGATAGAGCTTGCGAAACAGCCAGAGGTAATTATATGTACCTTTGGCGATATGATGCGCGTTCCTGGCTCTCATTCTTCACTTGCAGAAGAAAAAGCTAATGGGCATGATATCCGTGTCCTGTATTCTCCGTTAGAAGCACTAGATATTGCTGAAGAGCAGCCTGACAAAAAGGTAATCTTCTTGGCTGTTGGTTTTGAAACAACGACACCAGCAATAGCAGCAACAATTGACATGGCAGAGAAACGTGAAATAGACAACTATTATGTGTTCACTGTTCATAAAATCTGTCCGCCTGTTGTTGAACTATTATTTAACGATCCGAAGCTAAAGATTGATGGCTTGTTACTTCCAGGCCATGTATCAGCAATAGTAGGTCGTAAGGCACTTGATTTTATTGCTACAGAATTTAAGGTGCCTAGCTCCATAGCTGGCTTTGAGCCGTTGGATGTGCTAGCAGGCATGTATGATATCATTCGCATGCTTAACCAAGGTGAAGCTAAGGTAACTAACCAATATCTAAGGGTTGTTACTGAGGAGGGCAATAAGGCAGCTCTCGATATGATTGCGAAATATTTTGAAGCAGCTAGCTCTAATTGGCGTGGAATTGGTTCTATTGAAGGCAGTGGATTAGTATTAAAGCCAGAGTACCAGAAGTATGATGCGAGAAATCTCTATGACATAACGATACCAGAATCATCAAATACTAGGGGCTGTCGCTGTGGCGAAGTACTATCAGGCCACATTAAACCGACAGACTGTGGGCACTTTGGAAGATCCTGTACGCCAGTAAGCCCAGTAGGGCCATGCATGGTTTCCTATGAAGGAACGTGTGCTACCTACTTTAAGTATGAGAGGAAGGTGTAACTGGTATGACTGAGAAAATACTCTTAGCCCATGGTGATGGAGGTAAGCTTACCCATGACCTTATAGATAACGTTTTTGTAAAACACTTTTATGTAGACAATAACGCGTTGCCAGATGCTTTTGTGGCAGACAAAGAGCCAGGCAAGATTGCCTTTACAACGGATACCTTTGTAGTTAACCCACTATTCTTTAAAGGTGGGGATATCGGCAAAATTGCTATAGCGGGAACGGTTAATGATTTAGCAGTAGTAGGGGCAGTTCCGAAATATATTAGCTGTGGCTTTATCATCGAAGAGGGTTTTCTGATTGCAGACCTAGAAAAGATTGTTGAATCGATGGCAAAGACGGCGAAAGAGGCAGGCGTAGCAATAGTAACGGGAGACACTAAGGTAGTTGAGAAGAATAAAGGTGACGGTGTATTTATTAACACCTCGGGAATAGGATTTGTACCTGAAAATCGCACCTTATCCTATAAAGAAATAGCTCCTGGTGATGCGGTACTAATCAACGGTAATATCGGTGAACATGGGATGGCAATAATGTCTGAACGTTCAGGATTAAACTTCTCTAGCCCAGTGAAAAGTGATTGCCAAGCCCTTAATAATTTTATAGAGAAGCTAATGGAGCACGTGCCTGAGGTTAAATTCATGCGTGACCCAACCCGTGGTGGCGTAGCAACTACACTTAAAGAGATTGCCACAGATACAGGCTTAAATATAACTATTGAAGAAGAATCCCTGCCTGTGAGTGATGAGCTTATGGGTGCTGTAGACTTATTGGGATTAGATCCGCTGTATTTAGCAAATGAAGGCAAGGTGCTAATATTTGTTCCACAGGATAAAGTAGAAACTGCCCTAGAAATCATGAGCTCCTTACCAGAGGGCATAGGTTCTAAGCAAATTGCAACAGTAGGCGAAGGAAATGGACAAGTATTCCTACAAACTGCCTTCGGCGGCAAGAAGATTATTGATTTATTAGCGGGAGCACCGTTGCCAAGGATTTGTTAAGAACAGACATGACGTGACGTGAGTTAATATAATTAAAGAACGATTTTTTAATAGGACCCTATTGATTGGACGCTGAAGAGCCAATCTTAGGGTGCTTTTTTAATAGGAAAAATATACTGTTTTCTTGCATTTCGACACAAAACGACAAAACACCCAAACAGAATATGTTAAAGTTTGGGTGTGCAACTAAATTTATGATAAATCATTTCGACGGAGGTGTGAAATGAGGAGCATAGGCATATATACCTTGGAAGGGTTAAATTTCTTTTTATGTTTATTAATCATTGGCTCTCTATTTAATGTAACCATTTTTTATTTCAAGGAATATAGACTTGAGTATGCGGATTTAGAGGCAGCTATAGAGGAGATTTGGCCAACTGCAGAAATAGTTAACGAATGGGATTTGAATGGCAATAAAGTATTTGTTTTTAGAACAGACTCAATGTGTCGATATATTTTTTTCCCAAAAGGTCTAATCAGTAATCGATATGCTTTAAATGACCATAGTATATTGCATTCCTATAGTCCGTTTTATGAAGATACATCGATAAGAAGACAATTCAGGCATTTCACTGGCACATATCATGTTGAAATTAGTACTCAAGAACTAACAATCGAGGAACACAATAGGATGGGAAACTTATCAGTCTTTCCGCTACCTCTTCAGATTTTATTGTCTATAGGTTTAATTAGTGCTTACACAAGCGGTTTTATAAAAAGGTATAAAATACGTAAGATGAAACAAGATTTTGACTAGGGGAGCTCTGTTATGGATTTGGTATTGAAATGGAAAAAGACATTTAGTGCATTTACCGTCCTTTGCAATTTAATAGGCCTGGCACTTGCTGTATATATTTTTGGGACGATATTTTGGGATTATAACATGCATAAGATTGCTATATTAGCGTTGCTTATCATGTCTACCGTAAATATACGATTGATAAAGGCATGTGATAGGTATTATGGAGAGACGAAGCTGTCAGAGGTACCGCTCAATGATTTAGAAAATTGATATATATAAGGAGTAAGAGTGCATGATGAATAAAGCGAAGCTTTTATACTTACTGATTGGTTATGGGTTGCCAGTGCTAGCAACGAGCATAATAATGATTGCAACTGGAATCCATGAACATAAAAATTCTGTAGCTATTATGGTTTTCACACTGGTTATTTTACATGTGGCATTGGTTCGTGCTTTGAAACATGGGCTCGCTTCAGCAAACAAGAAAAAAGAAGTTTGGGATTGGGTATGGGATGATTCAAAAGAGTTTGTGGGAAGGCGACTTATATTAACTTTATTTAGTTGGTTTGTTATGGGCTTGTTATTTGCAGTATTCGTTAAAGTGTTTGAAAGCTTTACATTTTTATAATTGTATAGATGAATTGAAGATGAGCTGTTTTTCACAATATCAAATACACTAACCTTAATTGGATATATTATTAAAGTGAAATTAGATTAATCGGCTAGAAACCGACAAAATCTAATTTTATTTTTTGTTTATGTAGAAAAGATGTCTGTTTATGTTTGTTTTTGTTGGAAAAAGTGGTGCGAAATATAGTAGGAGCTAGCAGGAGATAGAGTTATAACTATAGAAGTTACTAGTTCGGATATAATTATGAAAAAGATGCAAAGATTGTGTGTAGATTAATAGATGAAATTTGAAATTAGGTATATAATACAAAAAAAACAGCAAGAGTATTTATGAGAGGCGGCAGTATGATGAAAGATTACGCAATTAGAGCAACAGGATATGGTGGTAAAGTACGGCTGCTAGCATGTACTACCACACAGCTTATGAACGAACTACAAAAACGACACGGAACCTCCGCTACAGTTAGCGCGGCACTTGGAAGAACGGTGTCTATTGGTGCTATGATGGGACTAATGCATAAAGGTCGAGAAAAACTTACCTTACAGGTTCATGGTGATGGGCCCGCTGGACGTATCATAGTAGATGCAGATGCTAATGGCAACGTGCGAGGCTACGTGACAAATCCACAGGTAGATTTTCCGCCTAATGAGCATGGCAAGCTTGATGTGAAGCGAGCTGTTGGTACAACAGGGATGATTTATGTAGTTAAGGATATAGGGATGAAAGAGCCTTATCAAGGGTCGTCACAAATCGTATCGGGCGAAATCGGAGAAGACTTTACATACTATTTCACACAATCTGAGCAAACTCCATCTGCAGTAGGAGTTGGTGTTATAGTGGACAAGGACCTGAGTATTAAAGCTTCGGGAGGGTTTATAATTCAGTTATTTCCTGGCACAGAAGAACATGTTATTACAGAACTAGAACAAAAGATAACAGGTCTCGGAAACGTGTCAGCAAAAATAGAGCAAGGTTATACTCCAGAGGAGTTAGCGGCAGAGCTTGTGGATACATTAGAGATACTAGAGAAGAAAGAGCTTAATTTCTCTTGTCAATGTAATCATGACCGAATCGTAAATGTAATTAAGAAACTAGGATTAGCAGAGGTTCAAAGTATTCTTGAGAAAGAACAACAAAGTGAAGTAACCTGCAACTTCTGCAATGAGAAGTATATCGTAGAAAAACATGAGCTAGAACAGATAAGCAAAGAATTGGAGGGTACAGAGTGAGGGAGAAGATCTTATGGGGGGTAATCGCCGCACTTATTTTAGTGTTAGTATTTATTTTATTTTTTCAACAGGCTGCTGGCGATACTATGGCAAGAGTTGAACAACGGACAATCTATAAAGACGAGTTTATGAACGATTTACTCAAAAAATACGGCCCACAGCATATATACAAAATGATTGAGCGTGAGGCTGTATACTTTGAGGCAAATAGGCTAGCAATTGAAGTGTCAGATAGAGAAGTTGATAAGGAAATTGATCGTTATAGAAGCAACTTCGTTGACAGTAATCAAGACTTTGAAGCTGTACTGTTTTACGATTACGGAATTACATTGGAGCAATTACGAGAGGATATTAGGTATAATATACTTTTAGAAAAGCTAGCAACCCTGGATATCCGAGTAACTGAAGCGGAAATGGAAAAGTATTATGAGGAAAACATTTTTCACTTTAGAGAACCAGAGAAACTAAGAATAAGTAGAATATTGCTCCATGAACTAGAGGACGCGAATCGTGTTTATAATGAATTGGTTGAAGGGGCTAACTTTGCAGCTATCGCAATGGAGGTCTCACAAGATCGGTTAACATCTGCAAATGGTGGGGATATGGGCTACATTAGTGTTGAAAGTATATATATTGATTATGAAATTATTGATACTGCAATGGGAACGGATATTGGCGACTATAGTCAACCGTTCCAGTCCTACGATGGCTGGAATATCATAATGCTAGAAAATCGCATACCAGAAAAGATATATGATTACAGTGAAGTGAAATCTTTTATTCATAGAGAATTAGCACTTAAACAGGCAAAACCCTTACATGAATATTTACAAGACTTAGTAAGCAAATTAGATATAGAAATATATGAACAGACTGTAAAGAAATATTTGTATTTCGTAGAAGAATAATACTTGACACACGCAGTCTGCTGTCGTATCATATGAATATAATACAATCCCAATTAAAACACTCGGAAATAGGGGGAATGAAAATGCGTAAAGTAAATAACATTTCAGAACTGATTGGATATACACCGATGGTAAAACTAAACAGAGTAGTGGCTGAAGATGCAGCTGATGTATATGTAAAGCTGGAGTCTTATAACCCAGGCAGTAGCGTTAAGGATCGTATTGCTTTATCTATGATTGAAGACGCAGAAGAAAAAGGGCTATTAAAAGAAGGGTCAACAATAATTGAGCCAACAAGTGGTAATACGGGTATTGGTTTAGCTATGCTTGCCGCAGCAAAGGGATACAAAGCAATCTTAGTTATGCCTGATACTATGAGTATGGAGCGACGCAATCTTCTTAAGGCATTTGGTGCAGAGCTTGTGTTAACTCCAGGTGCTGAAGGTATGGGCGGAGCTATAAGAAAAGCCGAGGAGCTAGTTAAGGATAATCCAGAGTATTTTATGCCACAGCAGTTCAATAACCTATCCAACCCAGAGGTTCATAGAAAGACTACAGCTATAGAGATTTTAGAGCAAATGGACAATAAAGTTGATGCCTTTGTATCGGGAGTTGGTACAGGTGGAACGGTTACTGGAGTCGGAGAAGTTTTGAAGGAACGCATTGGAAAGGTAGAGGTTATAGCTGTTGAACCAGTTGCGTCACCTGTGCTATCAGGTGGTAAGCCAGGACCTCATAAAATTCAAGGTATTGGTGCTGGATTTGTACCAGATGTTTTAAACACAGATATCTATGACAAAGTACTTAAAGTTGAAAATGAAGAAGCAATGGAAATGGGTCGTAGATTAGCTAGAGAAGAAGGCTTGTTAGTTGGAATCTCATCAGGGGCTGCTATCCATGCAGCGGTTTTAGTAGCTAATAAGCTAGGTAAAGGTAAGAAGGTTGTTGTAGTTGCTCCGGATACGGGAGAAAGATATCTGAGCACAGCATTGTTTCAATTTGAATAATACGATAATAGGTGCCCTCGACAGAGGGCGCTTTTCGCATTAATGGCATTTAATCTTGATTAATTAACGCAAATTATTTTATTGCAGAATTAATAGTGGTATACTACAAAAAAATGAAAGTAATAAACACCTAAATAGTATAACCCCAAAATAGTAGAGCTGAGCAGAAATTGAGTTTAGAAAAGGAGAGGTATAGAATGATTTTGATGATTGATAATTATGATTCATTTACGTACAATGTAGTTCAATATCTTGGTGAGCTAGGCGAAGAAATTGAAGTATTTCGAAACGATAAAATCACCATAGATGAGATTGAGGAAAAGAATCCAATAGCCATCGTTATATCGCCAGGTCCGTGTACTCCTAATGAAGCAGGGATTAGCCTGGAAGTTATTAATTATTTTGCTGGGAAGATTCCGATATTAGGAATCTGCCTCGGTCATCAATCAATAGGTCAAGCATTTGGTGGTGATGTAATTAGGGCTGAGCAGATTATGCATGGTAAAACCTCTGAGGTACACCATGATGGTAAAGGGTTATTTAAGGACCTTCCATCACCGTTAACGGTAACTAGGTATCACTCGTTGATTGTAAAGCGAGAGACCTTACCAGCCTGCCTAGAAATTACGGCAGAGACTGAAGCCAAAGAAATTATGGGTCTTCGCCACCGAGAGCAACTGGTTGAGGGAGTTCAATTTCACCCAGAGTCGATAAAAACTGAACAGGGCAAGCAAATGATTAAAAACTTTATAAACCTAGCAAAGGGTTAATATAATATTATAAGTAAAGATAGGAACCTTTATGCAACGCATACAAAGAATATTTAATCACGATAAGTTCGCATATTATTTAAAACGAATAAAGACGCTAGAGAAAGGTCGCCCCTTCTGTCTGCATCCACTTGAACACTCAATCGATGTAGCGAGAATTGCTTATATCCTGTGGTTAGAGCAAAGCTTAAAGGAAGGTGGCTTTTCTGTGTCAACAAATAGTACTATGGATTTGACTGTAGACAGCGAACAAGCTTTAGATGCAATGAAATGCTATATATATGCGGCGGCGCTACTACACGATATCGGTAGGTATCGTCAATATTTGTATGGTGAAGAGCATGCTGAGGTGAGTGCTAATTTAGCACAAGAAATTCTAGTTGATACAGGCTTTGCTGAGGAAGAGCAGGCTGTAATTCTAGACGCGATACGTTATCACAACGCTGAGACGTCAGAATATTTACTGACGCGCATCTTACAAAAAGCAGATAAGCTATCGAGAAAGTGCTTTCAATGTACGGAGCAAGAACGCTGCTATAAGCTTTCAAAGATGGAAACTAGGCATGGATTGATTTATTAGTGATTAGCAAAGGGAGGTGGAAGACCAATGCAAAAGCATAATACGCATATGCTAACGTTTCAAAATCGCCAGGAACTAGCTAGCATGATGGAGCAGATAGGAGCAGATGCCCCTGGAGTTCAAATAATGAAGCAAAAGGGAGAGTTTTTTCATGTGTATGTTAGCAACGTTAATCTGCGTGCAGCCAACATTATGAAGCAGGAAATGCTTAGTAAGGGCGGAGAGGCTTGTTTACACATGGGTGTTTCAAAGCTTGAGCTTGAATCCTCCGATGTTATATTATTTGGCTCACGAAGAATTTTCAAAAAAATAATTGCTAACTTTAGCTTCCAGCCATTTGGCTTAAAACGAATCTCTAAAGAACTGAAAGAAATGTTTGACGCGTATGATCGCTCGCAAAATCTTAATGAAATACCAGAGTGGTGCAAGCATATGAATATTCCTTTAAAGAAACGGACTATTATTATGGGGATATTAAATGTAACACCAGATTCCTTTTCTGATGGCGGTAGCTACACTACGGTTGAGCTAGCGGTACGGAGGGCAAAAGAGATGGTAGCAGAAGGTGCTGATATCATCGACATTGGTGGCGAATCTACTAGGCCAGGGGCGCTGCCAGTAAACCTTGAAGCAGAGCTGGTAAGAGTGCTACCGATTGTCAAAGCTGTTGCCAAAGAAATTCAAACACCTATTTCGGTGGATACATATAAGGCTGAGGTTGCAGAAGCTGCAGTTAAGGAAGGCGCAAAAATTATAAATGATGTTTGGGGAGCAAAAAAACAGCCTGAAATAGCTAAAGTAGCAGCTAAATATAAAGTTCCAATAATTTTGATGCATAACAGGGACAATAAAGAATATAAAAATCTTGTTGGAGAAATGATTCAGGATCTGCGCGAAAGTATCGATATTGCACAAAACGCTGGTGTGATAAACGATTATATTATTTTAGACCCAGGCATTGGTTTTGCCAAGGAATATGAGCACAACCTAGAAGTTATGTATCGTCTGCGTGATATTTGTAAGCTCGGCTACCCAGTATTATTAGGCACGTCAAGGAAGTCACTGATTGCCAAAACATTAGATTTGCCAGTTAATGAACGGGTTGAAGGAACTGCTGCTACCGTAGCACTAGGCATTGAACGTGGAGTAGATATAGTACGCGTTCATGAAGTAAAAGAAATGCAACGTGTCTGTCGAATGATGGATGCGATGGTTAGAAGGTGATAAATGTATGGATAAGATAATCATGAAGGACATGCAATTTTATGGTAGACACGGCGTTCTTAAAGAAGAAGAGCAGCTTGGGCAGCCCTTTATTGTCAATATAGAGCTCTATGGAAATTTACAAGAAGCTGGCAAAACAGACGATTTAGAGCATACCATTAACTACGGACAGGTGTATTTAGGTGTAAAAGAAATTGTCGAGAATAGAAGGTTTCAACTCATCGAAGCCCTAGCAGAAGCTATCGCATCAGAGATACTTAATGTATATGACAAGGTGTTAAAGCTGAAAGTGCAAATACAAAAGCCACAGGCACCTATAGCTGGTGTCTTCGCATACATGGGGGTAGAAATAATAAGGGCTAGGGAAGCTACAATGGCTTATCTAGCGCTGGGTTCGAATATTGGCAATCGGGCTATGTATATTAAGCAGGCTATTGCTGCTATTGATAATCTAGATGCTTGTAAGGTTATAGACAAAGCATCAATTTACGAAACAAAACCCCAGGGCAATGTAAATCAAGCAGATTTCTTGAATACAGCTATTAAAGTTGAAACAACCTACGCTCCATCGGAATTGCTTAAACAATTACAAAACATTGAATCTAAATTGCATCGGGTGCGCACTGAGAAGTGGGGACCTCGTACAATAGATATCGATATACTTTTTTATGGGCAGGAATGTATTGAGACTGTAGACCTGATAATTCCACATCCACGTCTTGAGGAAAGAGATTTCGTATTAACGCCAATGCTTGAGTTAGCGCCATATTTATTCCACCCTAGGCTTAATAGTACAATTGAAGAACTACATCGGAAGCTAACTACGAATACAGCTAACAAATTTGCATAACTCCACGGATGAATTACATTGATTAAGTCTCGCTTTAATAGCAGTTATAGTAAGGAGATTGACATGTATATTAAGGACATACATATAGACCCGCCAGTGGTGTTGGCACCGATGGCTGGAATAACGAATTACCCTTACCGCATCTTAGCTAAAGAACAGGGATGTGGTTTGGTATGTGCAGAAATGGTAAGTGATAAAGGTTTATTATATGGGAATGAGCGTACGAAAAGGATGTTATACGTGCATCCAAAGGAACGGCCATTAAGTATGCAATTGTTCGGCTCTGATGTGAATAGCTTTGTCGAGGCAGCACGTATAGTTGATGATGAGTCGGACGCAGATATAATTGATATAAATATGGGCTGCCCAGTGCCCAAGGTTACTAAGCCTGGTGGTGGCTGTGCCCTAATGAGAGACACAGAGAAAGCCGAGGAAATAATTAAAGCAGTTGTTAAAGCTGTAAAAAAACCAGTAACAGTAAAAATGCGCAAGGGATGGGATGAAAATAATATAAATGTAATCGAACTGGCTAAAATTGCAGAAGCCTCGGGAGCAAGTGCCATTACAGTTCATGGCAGAACACGCATTCAGATGTATAGTGGACAGGCAGATTGGGATATTATAAAAGACGTTGTAAATAATGTTTCTATCCCCGTTATAGGTAATGGTGATGTAACGGGACCAATAGAGGCGAAGAAATTGTTTGAACATACAGGCTGTCATGGCATCATGATAGGTCGGGCCGCCCAAGGAAACCCGTGGATTTTTAGTAGCATCAAAAAATACTTAGAAGAAGGAGTCTTATTAGCAGAGCCAACGGCAGAACAGAAAGTTGATACTTGCTTAAGGCATCTAGATTTGTTGATGGAATTCAAGGATGAACATATAGCAGTGCAGGAAATGCGAAAGCATGCTGCTTGGTACCTGAAAGGGCTACCAAAAGTAGCTAACGTTAGAAACGACATAATGCTCGCCAATACGCGGTCCGAGCTGGAAAAGATATTACGAAACTTTATCTTCGGCATAAAAACTGCGAAATAGTCTACTGTTATTGACAAAAACTTGCTCTATGACATATAATGTGGCAATATAATAACAGCTTTACCACTATAATATCTAGTAAGCACTGTCATGCATACCCTGACAGTGCTTGTATCTTATTGTCTTTTGCTCTGGAAGCTATTTTTTAACTAATGAATAAAGACCTATATAAAGTCATATACTTCTTACAATCTATAGTACGGAGAGCTATGGATTTCATATAGGGCAACGATGAGCTTTATAGAGATAAAAATCAAAGGAGAGTATATTACTATGACGGAAAAAGAAGTAATTTTAACACCAGATGGACTAAAGAAATTAGAAGATGAGCTAGAGCAGCTTAAATCAGTGAAGCGCAGAGAAGTAGCAGAGAGGATTAAAGTAGCGATTAGCTATGGCGATATAAGTGAGAACTCAGAATACGAAGATGCTAAAAATGAGCAAGCATTTATTGAAGGTAGAATCATTACTTTAGAAAAGATGTTACGCAATGCTAAAATCATTAATAACGATGATGTAGACGTTAATCTAGTTAGTGTTGGTTCAACGGTAATAGTTAAGGATTTAGAGTTCGGTGATGATTTAGAATATAAAATTGTCGGCTCTGCTGAAAGTGATCCACTAGCGCAGAAAATATCAAACGAGTCGCCTTTAGGTAAAGCTTTACTAGGTAAGTCTAAAGGAGACACAATTGAGGTATCAGCTCCAGCTGGGATAATAAAATATGAAATTCTAGATATCAAAAAATAAGTGTGATAAATTATAGTACTAGAGCTCAGGATAACCTGGGCTCTTAAGTGCAACAGTAGAACTAATAAGAAGCTTTAACGAAGAAGTTATAATAATTTGCAATTAAATGTAAGGGAATGGGCAGGTGAACATGGTGGTAAGCAAACAAGATCAAAAAAATAAAGTAGACACAAATGAGCAAGAGCAGAATAGTGCAGAGGACTTGAATGAACTACTACTTATACGTAGGCAGAAAATGCAGGAGCTTGCAGAAGCAGGATACGACCCATTTGGCACACGTTTTGATAGAACTTCTGACGCACAAACCATACAAACTGTATATGGAGAACTAACTAAAGAAGAACTAGATTCTCATACTACAGAGGTTTGTATTGCGGGTAGAATAATAGCTAAGCGTGGTCACGGGAAGGCAAGCTTTATCCATATTCAAGACCGAACAGATAAAGTGCAGGTGTATGTGAGAGAAGACTCTGTAGGTGAGACAGAATATGAAGCGTTCTCGCTTTTTGACATTGGCGACACTATTGGTATTAAAGGTATTGTATTTAAAACTAACCGCGGAGAAGTAAGTGTCCGTGCTACAGAAATCAAAATACTAGCGAAATCCCTCAGACCATTACCAGAGAAATGGCATGGATTAAAAGATGTAGAGCTTAGATACCGTCAGCGATATCTAGACTTAATTGTTAATCCAGAGGTAAAAGATACCTTCATTAAGAGAAGCCAAATCATTCAAGCTATGCGAAACTTCTTGAATGCCCGTGGATATCTAGAAGTAGAAACACCAACACTACATACAATTGCTGGTGGAGCGACGGCTAAACCGTTTATTACCCATCACAACGCCCTGCATATGGATATGTATCTACGTATAGCACTAGAGCTACATTTAAAGCGTCTAATAGTAGGTGGCCTAGAGAAGGTATATGAAATTGGACGAGTATTCCGTAATGAAGGAATATCTACAAGGCACAACCCAGAGTTTACGATGATAGAGCTATATGAAGCCTATGCCGATTACCAGGATATAATGAATTTGACTGAGGATATGATTGCTTATTGTTGTCAGACAGTTCTAGGTAAAACGGAAATTGAATACCAAGGGCATGTTGTCGACTTAACTCCGAAATGGGAACGTCTATCTATTACAGATGCTGTCAAAAAATATACGGGTGTAGACTTTAGTGTGCATATGACTGATGAAGAGGCTCACGAGCTAGCGTTAGAGCATGATATAAAGGTAGAGCCGACTATGACATTTGGGCATATTGTAAATGAATTCTTTGAGCAAACAGTAGAGGACAAGCTTATTCAGCCAACATTTATCTATGGACATCCAGTTGAAGTTTCCCCTCTAGCAAAAAAGAATCCAGAAGACCCACGCTTCACTGATAGATTTGAATTGTTTATCGTAGGGCGCGAACATGCTAATGCTTTCACTGAACTTAACGATCCAATTGATCAGAAAGAACGCTTTGAAAGCCAGCTTAAGGAACGTCTACAAGGTAATGACGAAGCTCATATGATGGACGATGATTATATCCAAGCCCTAGAATACGGAATGCCTCCAACTGGGGGATTAGGTGTAGGGATTGATAGATTAGTAATGCTGTTAACTAACTCGCCGTCTATACGTGACGTTATCCTATTCCCACATATGCGTGGCGTAGAGTAATAATAAGTTAGTGCATGAAGCAACACAAGCTAATTGAGATTAATTACCATGAATAAAAGCTTGCAATCTTGTTAACACATGTGGTATATTATTAAATGTCGCTCCGAACGAGCGGCATTTTAAATCTCATAAAGCAGTTGCTCAAAACTTTTTGAAAAAAAGTTATTGACACAGACGAACAACCTGTGATATGATATAAAAGTCGCCAAAAACGACAACAAAGTTCCTTGAAAACTGTATAATGCAATCAAAACAACGTCAATTCGGATTCGTAAGAATCCAAAGCGCTTTTGATGAAAATCAAAACGGACAACGTCAATGAGAGAAATCTTGATTGACAAAATTAAAAGTCAGTGACTTTTGAGCTTAAAATCGTTATCTTCTAGCCAAGGTAACGTTAAGGATATAAACAAACATTTATTGGAGAGTTTGATCCTGGCTCAGGACGAACGCTGGCGGCGTGCCTAATACATGCAAGTCGAGCGGACAGAGATGAGAGCTTGCTCTTATCAAAGTTAGCGGCGGACGGGTGAGTAACACGTGGGCAACCTGCCTGTAAGACTGGGATAACTTCGGGAAACCGAAGCTAATACCAGATAACAGTAGAGAGTGCATACTTTCTATTTAAAAGATGCTACGGCATCACTTACAGATGGGCCCGCGTCGCATTAGCTAGTTGGTGAGGTAACGGCTCACCAAGGCAACGATGCGTAGCCGACCTGAGAGGGTGATCGGCCACACTGGAACTGAGACACGGTCCAGACTCCTACGGGAGGCAGCAGTAGGGAATCTTCCGCAATGGGCGAAAGCCTGACGGAGCAACGCCGCGTGAGCGAAGAAGG
>NZ_MIJE01000036.1 GCF_001730225.1 Desulfuribacillus alkaliarsenatis
TTCTTGACGGTGTTTCGTGAGCACTGGCAGCTAGATGAAATACTGCGTTGGCTCATACCTTGACTATTAAGCCTAAGGATTTCTCGATATTTGGTCATTTGGTTTGACCTCCTGTATTTGATTTGCACCTGATGGTGCATTTATCCATTATACAAGAGGTGGCTCTCGCCATGACCATAGTGGCTCTATCTGATGAACATGGTGGCTCATTTCAAGTACACACGTGGTTCATTTCTAAAATATTACTCATTAAGAGGGTGCTACTTTTATGGAAGACACCAGGGCATTAGTAGATAAATCAATAAATTTTAAAATTAATAGCATACAAAATATGTATCTAGTTATTTCAAAACAGGTCATGGTCATAACAGAGCTAGATGTATTTAATATGCAAGATATTAGCTATAAGATTAGTAAAATCGATGAAGAGTATATTAATTCTATGGATACGGAATATATTACTTCATTGGTGGATATTCTACAAAAGCTACAGCAGGTACATTCTTTTCATGTAAAAAAAAAACTTACAACAGCTATGTTTTTTGGAACAGTTGAGGGTAGTCACAATATGTTACCTGCAAATCAAGAACAATGCTATCTATTATTGCGCTCTTGTCTTATATTTATTAGGAAGGCTTTGAATAAAAGGGTTTACATTAAGAGTATAAACAAGCAGGATTATGACTTTGAAGCTGTAGTGCATCAGTTTTTAGAAGTATTATATATCATTACAAGGGTAAGCTTTAGAATGAATGTAGATAATAGTAGGGACAATAATTTGAGCCTTAATAAAATAGATTCTCTAAGCTATGAAATTATTAAGCTTTTGCGATGCTTTGAAGAAGTGCCATTATCAGAAGAATACAAGGCTATCTGCAAAAAAGTGCTTTTAGATATAAAAACTATATTTTCTGAGCAAAGAGATAAGTCTATACTAGAAAAGCAAAATTATAAGAAGCAAAATAATAACACAGGCAAAAATCCAGTACCTTTAATATACATTCCAAACAAACCAAATGAAGTTACGTTTCCAAAGCAAAAAGGATCTTACTAATGAGATCCTTTTTTAAGTCAAAGCGTTTAGTATTTATCGATATCTTCTTCAGGAATTTCTAACACATCTTCTAGCTTGAATTGTAAAAGCATTTCCTTTTTAATTACGTTTCGCAAAGTAGTGCTAACGCTCTTATTGATAGCTTCAAGGTCTTCTAGCTTGGGGTTTTTAACCGATTGACCCTTTAATGTTCCGAGCACAGATTGGATTTTCTCTGCTTCTGCATTAACCACGTGTGCTAAAGCAAGCTCTTCAAAAGCAATTGAAGCTAATAAAATATTGACTACTTGTTCACGGGAGAGATCAATTTCTGGCTTAACATCAGGTATTTGTGGGAATGACATATGCAAACCTCCTAGGCGTTTTTTATTTTCGATTTATAATATGCAGATTATTTTTTTTTGCTAATGAAAATAGGCTAATATTTCTTAAAAAATTAGGCTTTTTAATTGTACATTGTAATTATCTTTGCATATTCAAGTGGGTTAGTAAATGTTTTTTCAATTGTGTTTCTATCGTAGGATTTATACATAGCATCATATCCAGGCTTAGCGTTGCATTCGATAAACCATATCCGCCCATTAACATCAACGGCAAAATCGATGCCTATTTCGCCAAAGACTCCATAACAGGTTTCGATTGAGCAATAGCAGGTGTGGAGGAAGGATTCGATTTTTTGCCTTAGGGCTTCAATTTCTGATTTAGTATAGCTTAGATAATCTTCAAAAAAGCTATTAAATTCGAATACGTTGGATCCAGACTGTGTACTTGTAATCGGTGAATATTGACAGCCCATACGAACGGGTAGTGAAAGTATGTCTACCTCGTTTCTGCCAGTTCTTTGCATAGTCGCTCGTAAATCTATACTTCGATTGTCAATTTCGATTAGTGGTATAGCGTATTGGATTACCAAGTGTTCACTATTAATGAACGATTCAATTGCACTGTGTAATGCTTTAATTGAGCCTACTGTTTCTTCGTAGACCCTATTGGAAAAGTAGCTATACGTATATTCATGTTCTGATAATCTGCTAACCTTTAAGATGCCTCGACCATTACTACCGAAGCTATCCTTAACATATAGATGATTATGTTTATCAAGCATAGATTTTAGGCTGTCGATGCTTTCATAATTAATTGTTGGTGGCAAAAATGGTATCATGTCAGGTTGATTTATTAGTTTTTTATGGGTCAACCATTTGTCAAAATAGTGTTGTGGGTTAATTTTTTTCATGTTAGGAATATTATTTAATTGCTCGCGAATATATTGAGATTTTATTTTTTGCTTCGCAAGTACGCCTCCACCGCGATCATAAAAGACTTCTGGTAGCGGAAAAGCTCTACGCTTCCAGCACTTATCATCTGAATCGTAATACATCCCTAAGATTCGCTGGTTAACAAAGTCTACATCCTTAATTGAAAAATAATAGAGTATGGTATTGCAGCTATTGTTAGCATTAGAAAGCTCATAATGGCGAAATTTCGGTTTCTGCTGTCGCATTCGTCTAATATTACCATTGCTTACAAAAACACCAATAACAGGGCCAAGGGTAAGGGTGTTGTTGCTCCATTTAAAGCTACACTTTATGTTGAAGAGGTCGGAATACTTTGCTAATAAGTGATAGGGAATTATTATTTGGTTATCTGTGGAGTTAGGTGTAAAGATGACAGGAGCACGCCATTGCCCGATAGCCAAATAGAACGTTTTTTGTTTAGATTCTGACATATACTGATATAACAATTCTGGGACAGAAACTGACGGTATTTGTTCATGGCTAGCTTCATAATCAGCTTCGTTAGTAAGGGTAGAAGGTTTAATTACAAGTGATTGCAATAGCTCCTTTGCTGGGTGTTTTGTAATTGTTAAATATTTTGCATATTCTAATATGTTATAGAACTGCTTTGTAGGATAATCGCTATTATAGATGCCGGGGCCTGGATACTTCTCTGGTTTACTGTTAGCCTCTATAAACCAGATTTGATAATCTTTATCGATGGCAATATCAAGACCCATTTCTGCCATTGGACCAAGCTCTCTTTCAATAATCTGTGAGATTTCGATAGCAACTTGATTGATTTGTGTTTGTGTGGGAAGGAGGGCACTATGGCTACGAAAATGTTCGTAGTAGTCTTGATAGTACATATCATCGGAGTCTAGGGTTGTAATGTAGGAATTCTCCCCAGCGATATTAACGTGGCGATAAACGGCCTCCCATTCACCTGCGCTGTTTTTTTGCGTTAATACACGAATATCGGTAGGTCGATTTTCGTAGTGTAGTAGATTGATTCCCTGTTGGATCAAGTATCTTTTATCTGGAAGTATTAGTGTCTCAAGTAAAGTTAGAACCTCCTGTAAGCTCTCTAAATGTAGCGCTTTTAGACCTAGATTATTGTCGTAGTAGGTTACTTTATACTGGTCAGATTTCTCGATGGTAATGATTTCACGTCCGCGACTACCATAAAATGATTTAATAAATAGTAATGAATAGCGTTCTAGCATGCAAGTGATGTCAGCCAATTCTTTATATTCTATGGTCTCTGGTAAGTATGGTTTAATGAAGCTGTATTTAGAAAGTGCTTTATAAAGCTGCCATTTACCCAAGTAATGTAAGCTATTAATCTTTTTTATGGTTTTGTCATAGCTAAATTGCTGACGGATATGCTTAACCAGTGCTTTGTGTTCTGGTTCAAATGAAGCACCCCGATCATATAAAACATCAGGCATTGGGTACCATTTCTTGTGCCATGTTTTTGTGTTTATATTGTAGCTATAACCGTGGATTATACAATCAAACCAATTGATATCGTTTACTGAAAAAAAGTAGGTGACACATTTGGAATGCTCATTAGCAAGCATATGATTTTGGATTAGAGTAGGTGTCTCCTCTCCCTGTTCAAGCTCCTGTATGTACCGTGTATTTAAAAACACACCAACAACAGGCCCCAGATGGATTTTGTCATCTTTTTTCCAAATATGCAATTGCATATCTTCGTATAAAGACAGATGTTCTAGAAGTAAACTCGGTATTTGTAAGCTGTGAGCAAGCTGCTCAGCACTTGACGTATTCTGTTCGTAGGAAAAGCTAGCTTCTGTGTGAAGCTTTCCAGCTACTAATGTATAGGTTTCATGTTCTTCTAATCCAAGCTGGTTAAATAATGATGGGGGAAGAAGGCAGTGAGAAACCGTTGCATCTGTAAATGTTAAGCGTTTTAAATTAACAAGCATAAACTCACTCCTAATGCTTTGTTCAATGTATAGCCAATACTTTAGTATATGAAGCAGCTACTGATTACGGTTGGGCAAACATACAAGCAAGCGACTAAATTAGAACGTATAATAAAGAAACTTTAGTTGCATGTGAACATAAGGAGTTGAATTCATAATGTCGATGCCGAAAATTCCAAATATCACTCCAGATATACGTTTAGACCGTGATGATGTAATCAATATCCTGTTAGCATCAATTGCCTTTGAGGAGTTAGCATTAGCTCATGTAATAAATGCTGAAGCGGAGAAGCTTCAATCTGTACTTGGTACGCTCCATGGGCAGCGAGTCAAACAACAAAGACTAGAAGACTTATTACTAGTCAATAAGAGTGTGAATAAAATACTACGGGATACGATTAAGAAAGAAATGCTACTTCAATTTAAGCTAGAGGATTGTCTAGAATTAATTGAAAAAGAGGACGATGATGACGAAGGGTGAAATTATAATAGGTGAAGGTAGATAACTCTTCCTTCACCTAACTATTTCAAAGTAGAGGTTATTTGTTTTTTATACATTTTTCTATTCATAATAGTCGATAATTGCCTGCGTCATAGCTTCAGCCATTTTCTGCTGGTAAGCTGGGTCGATTAGCTTGGCCTCATCCTGTCTGTTAGAGAGAAAACCTAGCTCCATAAGCACTGATGGGAAAGGGTTATGCTGCACAACAACAAAAGACTGCTCCTTTACACCTAGCCACCTAGTTCCAATTGCTTCAGATACATGCGAGCCAAGCAGTAGTGCAAGCTCTCTACTTTGAAACGAGTGTGGACTGCCATCGTAATAGAAAGCTGCTGTCCCATTTATAGATAGGTCAGCCGGGAAATTATCAGCATGAATACTAATAAAGAGATCTGCTTCAAAGTCACAGGTGATATCTAGGCGCTTCATTAAATCCTTATAGGTTTCGTAATACTTGCCTTGATATACAGTGTTGTCATCGTAGCGGGTCATGCTGATAACAGCTCCAGCGTCTTCGAGAGCTGCCTTTAATAAATATGCTACGTTAAGATTGAAATCCTTCTCTAGCACACCCGATTGTCTACCATAGGTACCTACCTCTGAGCCTCCGTGGCCAGGGTCAAGCATTATCCGTTTACCTTTAATGCCACGATTGCTAATATCTATTGTCAATGAGCTACTATCACTAAAAACCTTCCACGTTACGGATTGTTTTGCTTCAATAATAATATCCTGTGGCCTACGTTGTATTTCAGTAATTTTAGCTGAATTATTTATATCTAAAGCATTATATTCTATTGAGACATCGTTTGTGAAGCTTAGTATTAACTGATTTTCCTCGATAGTAAAGCTATAATCAGGTCGTCCGCTGGTAATGAATTTTAATTGCTGGCGGTCATCTAATTCAAGCAAAGCGGCTTGATACACAACGGGAGTAAAGGACAAGGTATAACTAGTTTCAGTATCCTGTATTAGTGTTGCATAGGTCCAACCACGAGTGAAAACTTCCAGCTGATTTGAAAATGTTCTGAATAATGGGATGTCAAAATGATTCAAATCGAAAATACTATTAGGTAGTAACATGTTGTTAAAATAAATGGTATACTTACCGTTATTATTATCACTCAAAACAGCTTCAAATGGTGTGTTTGATGTAAGCTTTAACGAGTTATTATTGATAATTTCTAGATTAATACCAGAACGGTCTATAGCCAATAATTCAATTGCGGGTGTAATGAACCTCTTGCTGACCCAGCCTATGTTTCCGTTATAAGAAACCTGATACCATGTGGAGTGTTCGCCGATAATATCTAGTTGCTCACCCTTTGATACAGTTGCTAGTATGGCAGAGTTCCAATTTGTATTTGGGTGAAGTCGAATATTTAAAGTACTAGCATTAACTATACCCGATTTAACAAGTGCATTATAATCATATTGTAGTGCGTTGTTATATTCGTACAATAGGTTTTCGAGAGTACTAATTCCCAGTGGAGCTAATGCTCCATGATTACTTGATTCTAATTGATTACTAGGCAAGCTGTCGTTGTAATGGTTTGGGAAGGTTTGCTGGACAACCTGTGAGCCGATTATGAATACTGTTGCAACAGAGAGAACAACAAATAAAAAGTATCGTATCATGGTGAATTGGTAGCCTCCTAACAGATGTTAGTATTAACGTATTTTCGAAGCTTTTATACTTTGCGTAATTAAATTGTATTATAATTAGCGCTATTTGTAATTATAATTAATATGGTTGCTATTATATTCTTGTAGTTTTAGAATATATTAAACGAATGATATGTTATAATATTTCTCATACTATCTAACCTTTTAGAAAGGGAGTTTAACACATGGTTTCTGAAAAGCTAACACTATGGCAAAAAAATAAAACCTTGCTACGCATTATTACTGTGGAAAAAGGTAAGGGTCATCAAGTACACGTGGGAAATGTTTTATATGCTGACGAACAGAGTGGAAGCTTTCTCTTCTACGATTTGGATCAAAAGAAAAATTATAATTTTTCAATGAACGAAATAGAAGATATACAGCCATATGAAAAACCACCTACAAATGCTCCTGCAAAACAATTACAAAAGCAATTTAATAAATCAGCACCCAAGATAGAAGAGTTTAAGGAAGACGTTAGGGATGAAGCTATCGCACTTATTAAAAGCTTGCCCTCTAGCAAATTGTATGCGTTAATACCGTTGTTACAATTATTAAAGAATTCAGACGCAAAAAAATAACTATCCGCAGCAATAAGCTTACTAATGCGTAATTTAAACATAATTTGTGAAATAAGAGTGTGATAATTGTGACGTAATATTGTCTAAATAACAAAATTCATATTTTTTTCACAAGTTTACGATAGCATTTTATTGATATCATAAGCGAACCTTGAGGGGGCACATTTTTAATGAAAAAAAATATTTATCAAAAGCTGGGATGTTCAGTGATAGCTATAGCTATGCTATTAAGTCTGTTAGCAGGCCCAGCGATAGTTTTTGCACAAGAGCAAGACGATTTTACCTTTGAAAGTATAATGTTATCAATTCGACCAGAGTTTGATCATCCGCCAGGTTGGTTTGATTCAGAGATTCCAGCAGTGTTAGTTATTAACATTGCAGACGTTGTAAACAACACAAATGAACCGATTACAACATTGAGTTACCCAGCACCTATTGATGAACCTAATTTTTTCGTCTATGCTGTAGGTCAGATGCGAACAGATCAAGCGGGTAGGTATTTCCCAGCACCTCACGTGTTGTCGGACGGGCATATTCACCTAGACTTAAGGGATTATCCAATCATGCCCAATGAGGATTATAGATTAACTGTTCAATATTATTACAACCCATTCACTATTGATGGAGCCAGAAAATCTTTTGACTTTGAGTTTGCGCCAGAATTTAATGCTGAAGAGGTTAGGGTTGATTTGCAAATTCCACCAGCAGGAAGAAATGCTAGAGTTGAGCCTGCTGAATATGCCCTTAGGGATGTTACGCACACAAATGTAAATGTAGATAATCCAATAACAATAGATATAGCATATGACAAAGCAGATAACAGACCTACAAACCTGCCACAAAATCAAGGTGGACAGGCTAGGGAAGGCGATAATATGTTAATTGGCTTTGTAGCACTAATGATTATTATTGGTTTTGTATTTTTTCTAGTATTAAAGAGTAAGCCAAGTGAGAAGCAGGATAGAAAAACTCGCAAACGTAATCAAGAGCAAGAAGTAATTGAGAAACAACCAAAGAAACAAGCAAAGCAACAGCCAAAACAGCAAGCAGCGAACAACGAAGAAAAACCAAGAAAAGCAGTTGCCAAGTCGAAACCTAAAATGCAGGTTGCAGATGCATCGCAGGCCCAGAAAGATCTTAGGAAAAAACTTATAGCTGGCGAGATCGATGAAGAAACATATAAAGCAGAAATTAAAAAATTAAATCAATAAGCTGGTTTAGGTAAAATACTGAACCCTAGCTGTGGGGAATTTATTTTGGATTTGCGAGCGCATAAAAGCATCTAATTCTGCCGCTTGTTCATTGTGGTACAGCCATTTTCCGCGCCCATATTTACCCCATTTGTATTTGCGTGTTTCCTCATTCATATCGAGTTTTGTGTTAGGAAAACGTTCAAGTATTACTTTCTTTGCTGCTTTAGTAAATCTATATTGTATTAGCTCGAAGGTTAGGTCCTTGATCGACGAAGGATCTAGCCTTCTTTTTAGTTTATTGAACATGTCCTCATAATCATCCTGCCAGCCCTCATAATGCATTATAGGCGCTAAGATAAAGCCAAGGGGATACCCAGCGCTAGCTATCTTCTCGGCAGCTTCAATCCGTTCATCAAGGGTTGCGGTCATTTGTTCGAAATTACGAATAACATAGCTAGAATTAAGACTAAACCTAAACCGAGTATGATCATTATGCTCAAGCTTAAGTAACGAATTTATATGAGCGAATTTAGTAACAACACGTAATCGACCGTATTTTGATTTAGCAAAAAAGTTAATCGCTTTTTTTAGTGAGCCAGTTAGATGCTCTACACCTACTGGGTCGGAGCTACTTGCAGCTTCAAAAAAGGTCAGTCTAGGTGCCCTCTTTTCAATGTGTTGGTTGATATTATCTAATATTTCATCTGTGTTGACATAGACACGAATATATGGTTTTTTTCCCATAGTTGTTTGTAGATAACAGTAATGACAGCTACCAATACAACCAGTCGACATTGAGAACTGGTAGTTTGCTGAGGGTTTGCATATATCAAGTTCCATAGATTTTTTCACACCAACCACTATAGTACGTTTAGCATTTCTGTATGCATCTATTGGATTTTTACCAGGAATACCAGTTACTCTGTTATGTGAGGGTATCATTTCGACAGGAACGCCTACGTCAGGCAATTTTTTGAATAAGGTACGACCAAGTGAATATTCAAGAGCTTCTGCTTCAAAATAGGCCCTCTCAGGCTTAAAGTGTTTCAGAATAATTCCTCCAATACTTTACACCAAGCGACTTACTTGGCATAATAGTTTATAGTATCAAGTTTAGGTATATTTTTATCATGGGGAGGCTTTTTTATGTCAACATCAAAAAAACGTAGTAATGAACCAGTAATGTCTAAAAAGAAAAGAAGAAGGGTTAATATCATGAGAGTGGTAATGATAATTGTAATAATTATGATTTCTGTAGGACTAGTTGGAGGCTCTTTCTTGTTTTTATTTTAAGCATTAACATTTTATTTTAAGCTTCTATATTTTTTATAATAAGCTTCTACTATTGAAGCTTTTTTATTTTATAAAAAATGTGTGAAATAGTCGGAATTTGTGTGTGGTTGGTGTGTTTACTGTTGTATTAGTTATGATTAACAGTTATAATACAGTTGTAAACAAAAGGGATATTATTATATTTATAAACAAAAATTAAATGAGACAGGTAATAAGCGGAGGTGCAGTATGCCAACAAAACACGAACAAATTCTTAAATATATCGAAGACCTTCCTGTAGGCAACAAAATTTCTGTGCGTCGAATTGCTAAGGATTTAGATGTCAGTGAAGGAACAGCTTACAGAGCAATCAAGGAAGCAGAAGCACAGGGGTATGTTAGTACAATAGAGCGTGTTGGTACAGTTCGTATAGAAAAGAAGCAAAAGAAAAATATTGAGAAGCTTACATTTGCAGAGGTTGTAAACATCGTTGATGGCTCTGTACTTGGGGGGCGTTCAGGACTTCATAAAACACTACATAAGTTTGTAATCGGCGCCATGGAAATTGACGCTATGCTTAAATATGTTGACCCTGGTAGCTTATTAATTGTAGGTAATAGAAATGAAGCGCATAAAGTAGCTATTAAGCAAGGAGCTGCAGTTCTTATTACAGGTGGATTTGAAACAACTGAAGAGATAAAAAGGCTAGCTGATGAATTCGAGCTACCGATAATCACTTCAACCTATGATTCATTTACGGTGGCTTCTCTAATTAATCGGGCAATTTACGATCGATTAATTAAAAAGGAAATTGTCCTAATTGAAGATATATTGTCTAAAAGTGCAGAAATTAGCTATTTGTCTATATACGATACTGTTAAGGACTATAGTACACTCGCAGAAGCCTCAGAGCATAGCCGTTTTCCTGTAGTTGATGAGGTCATGCGTGTGCAAGGGATTGTCACTCCAAAGGATACTTTAGGACAAGAAGAAGATATGTCTATAGAAAAGGTTATGACTAAAAATCCGATTACTGTTGCTATGAAAACATCTGTCGCATCGGCTGCCCATGTTATGGTTTGGGAAGGGATTGAATTATTGCCAGTTGTCGAGAATAGAAAGCTAGTTGGGGTCATCAGTAGGCAAGACGTAATCAAGGCATTGCAGTACATTCAAAAACAGCCGCAAATTGGACAGACTATCGAGGATATTGTACTGTCTAACTTTACAGAAGAAAAAGTAGATGATCGATCTATCCGCTTGCATGGTGAAATAACACCACAAATGTCAAATCAGCTAGGTGGAGTTTCCAGTGGTGTGCTTATGATGCTGATTACTGAGGCTGGATATTCAGCATTGAGAAAAACAAAAAATAGCGACTTAGTAGTGGAAAATATCGTTATTTACTTTTTAAAGCCTGTTCAAATTGATGTGAATTTAACTGTAAAATCGCGGGTTATCGATAGTAGTAGAAAGTTTGGTAAGGCTGATATAGAAGTATATCATGGTGAACAATTAGTTTGTAAATCATTATTAACAGCCCAGGTTTTAGAAAAGTAAGCTAAACACAATAAACGAAAGTCAAAAAAAGTCAAACAAAGTCAAAAAAATATCTCTATAAATGTATATAAAAGACAAAATGTTGGCAACCATAATAAATCATTTTTTTAATTAATTGGATAGTGATGAAAAAAACGGAAATAAGCACTGTGACTATATTGCTGACATGGTGTTATTGGCGCTAATGCCTAGTGAATCACTAGTAAATTGAACTGTTATACATACAAGCGCATACCTGTATCATATACAAAAAGAGCATGACCTATCTGGTTATGCTCTTTTAATTTGCATAAAGACTATATTACTATTTTGAATTCATATAAACTACATCTAACAACGCACTATTGGTCAGACCATCAATAGATAGCAATTATTTAACAATCTATGTTATATTAACTAGTGAAATGAGACGGTTATAAATGCCTATACAAAAGGGAGGATATATATGAACCAAAAACTTATTAATGAATTGATTTCTGCAATTGGTAGTGATAATGTACTATATGAGGACGCTGACTTAGTTAGTTATTCTTATGATGCGACACCTGACATGCCTAGTCAACAACCTGATGCAGTAGTGACGCCTGAGACAACAGAGCATGTAATCGAAATTGCTAAGATTGCGGATAAGTACAATATCCCTATCTATACTCGTGGAGCTGGCACAAATCTCAGTGGTGGAACAATTCCGATAGATAAAGGTATTGTACTGCTGATGGTGAAGATGGATAAAATCATCGAGGTTGATGCTGAGAACTTAACTGCAACAGTTGAACCAGGAGTAATTATTCAAGATTTAAATGATGCAGTATCGAAGCATGGGTTAATCTACCCACCTGACCCAGGGACTGTTAAGACAGCTACTATGGGCGGCAGTGTTGCTGAGAACTCAGGTGGCTTACGCGGTCTTAAATACGGTGTGACGAAGCATTATATTATGGGCTTAGAAATCGTACTTGCTGACGGTAAGTTAGTAAAATTCGGCGGGAAAACAGTTAAAAATGTTACTGCCTATGATTTCGTAAAGTTATTTACAGGTTCTGAAGGTACTTTAGGAATTATTACAAAAATTATAGTTAAATTAATACCTGCACCAGAGACTAGAAAAAGCATGTTAGCTTCTTTTAAAACACTAGATGATGCTGGTAATGCTGTTTCTAGTATAGTTGCTGGTAAAGTAATACCTGCAACCCTTGAGATTTTAGATAATACAACAATTAATGTTGTTGAAAACTATGTTAAGGCAGGTCTGCCAACGGATGCTGAGGCAGTGTTGCTGATAGAGGTTGATGGTATTCCTGAGGTTGTAGAGAAGGAAGCTAAGGTTGTAGAGGAAGTTGTCAAAAACAACAATGGAGATATCCAAATTGCTCAGACAGATGCTGAAAGAGATAAGCTGTGGGCTGCTCGTAGAGCTGCATTACCTGCGTTGGCGCAAGTTAGTCCGACAACTGTACTAGAGGATGCAACTGTTCCTCGTAGTGAGATTACCGCTATGTTGCGTGAACTGAAGCGCATAGCTGAAAAATATGATTTGAGGATTGGAACCTTTGGTCATGCGGGAGACGGAAACTTACATCCTACAATCCTTACAGACGAGAGAAATGAAGAAGAAATGAAACGTGTTCATAAGGCAGTTGATGAGATTTTCGAAGCTGCACTTAAATTAGGAGGAACACTGACGGGTGAGCATGGAATTGGTATGGCAAAAATGCGCTACCTCGGCTGGGAATTAGGAGAAGAAGGTCTAGAGGTTATGAGGAAGGTCAAAGAAGCACTTGATCCGAAATACCTGTTAAACCCAGGCAAAATGGTTCAGAGGAGTGAGTAATGTGGCCCAATATTTACTAGAGCAACTAGATGAAGATATCATCAAATGTATGAAATGTGGTAATTGCCAGGCTGCTTGCCCTATTTATAAAGAAACAAAAATGGAAGGTGATGTAGCAAGGGGTAAAATTCAGCTTGCAGCGGCTGTGTTGAAAGGTAAACTAGGCTATTCAAAAAGTCTTGAGAAGAGACTATTAAATTGTTTAACCTGTAAAGCATGTTCAGTTACCTGTCCTTGTGGTGTAGATTGCACGAAGATTATTATTGCAGCAAGGCAGGCGTTGGTTGCTCAGCGCGGTCTACCAAAGGTGAAAAGAGCAATTTTTGAGCTTGTGAAACGACCAAAGCTATTTGATGTTTCTATGAAAACAGGGGCTGTCTTTAGTCCGATAGCCATAGATAGGAAGGGTAAGCTTAGGTTTCCTATATTAAATACGAAGAAGGTATACCCTAATCTAGCGACTAAACCGTTCCGTGATCGTTATCCAGAGGCGAATAAAGCAACAGAGAAAGCTAAAGAAGCAGCAAAAAAGACTATGAAAGTTGCTTTGTTTACAGGCTGTTCAATAAATTATATATATCCTAACGTAGGAAAATCGTTAGTCGATATTTTAAATGCTAATGGAATTGACGTTGTTATACCTAAGGATCAGCATTGCTGCGGTGCGCCAGTGTATATACATGGTGATCGTAAATCTGCTACAGAGCTAGCAAAATCTAACGTCAATGTTATGAAAAAATATGACGTAGATGCAATAATTACGGCCTGTGGTACGTGTGGAAGTCAGTGGCAAAAGTATTTTCCAGAGATGCTAAGTGGAGATGAACTTGAGTCTACGGCCAAGGAGATTGGAGCAAAGGTTTACGATATAGCATACTTCTTAACAGACGTTATAAAGTATAATCCTGAAAATCTAGGACCAGTTAATCGCACGGTAACATATCACGACCCTTGTCATTTAAAACGCGGTATGGGTGTTCATTCTGAACCTAGGGAGCTATTAAAAAGTATTCCTGAACTAAAATTTGTTGAGATGCAGAATGCTGATCGCTGCTGTGGTGGTGCAGGTTCATTTAGCTTAACACACTTTGATTTGTCGATGGATATACACAAGACTAAATCTGATGCAGTCGCCAAGTCTGGTGCTGATACCATAGTTACTGGATGTGGATCTTGCATGATGCAATTTGCAGATGGGAACGATCAGATAAAATCAGAGCTTCCAATCATGCATACAATGGAAATTTTAGCTGAATCATATCGAAATAAAGAGAAATAGAAACTATAAATTAGACATAATTATATAGAGAAAAATGGATAGGATTAACTATGGAAAAGAGAAGGAATACAAAAGGCTAAAAAGGCTAATGATAATACTGGAAAAGTAGCTAAATGGGATTTTTCTCAGCTAATGAATAATCTGAAATTAGAGGCAGGAAATCTTTAGGTAGATGTAGAAAAAAAAGAGAACTGCAGAAGCATTAGCAGACGAGTTACGATGTTAAGGAGGTGTTAATGGGAGAAAATAGAAAAAGAGAAGAAGTCAACAAGTAATATAGTTAAGAAGGAACAGAGAGAAAAAGACAAAGAGAAACACAAAAAGAAAGACAAGAGCATCAATAGACAAAACACCAGAGAGTAGTAAGACTATAAGAAGTACACAATATTGAGGAGGTTAAAGCATGTATGCATTGTTAGCAACAGCACCTATTATTACGGTATTTATTTTCTTAGTTGTTCTAAGATGGCCAGCTAAGTATGCTATGCCAGTAGCGTTAGCGGTTACGTCGATTTTGGCTTTAACAGTTTGGGGTACTACAGGAACAGTTGTAGCAGCTTCTATTATCCAGGGTGTGTATGTAGCAATTTCATTACTATGGATTGTATTTGGAGCAATCTTGCTATTAAACACACTACAGAACAGTGGAGCAGTTAGTACAATTCGTCGTGGGTTTATGGATATTACTGACGACAGAAGAATCCAGGTTATCATTATCGCTTGGATGTTTGGAGCATTTATTGAAGGGGCTGCAGGCTTCGGTACACCAGCGGCAATCGCAGCACCATTACTTGTTGCTATAGGTTTCCCAGCGATGGCAGCAGTTACAATGGCGTTAATTATCCAAAGTACACCAGTATCCTTCGGGGCTGTTGGTACACCGATTTTAGTAGGTGTTAACAGTGGTCTTGATACTGAGGCTGTAAGAGAAGCTGTAGCTGCAGCTGGTATGGAATGGTCTGAATATTTGTACCAAATTGGTGTGAATGTTGCGGTATTCCACGGATTAATTGGAATTTTCATTCCGTTATTCTTAGTAATGTTATTAACTAAGTTCTTTGGTAAAAACAAAACAATTAAGGAAGGCTTAGAGGCAGCTCCTTTCGCTATCTTTGCTGGACTTGCGCTAACAGTTCCTTATATGGCAGTAGCATATCTATTAGGACCTGAATTCCCATCATTACTAGGTGGATTAATTGGATTAGGTATCGTTGTAATTGCAGCAAAGAACAAGTTCTTAACTCCAAAAACTTCTTGGGATTTTGCTCCTAAGAACGAGTGGGATAAGAAATGGTTTGGAACAATTGAAATTGATGCTGGTGCAGAAAGACCTGGTATGACTTTAACTAAAGCTTGGATTCCTTACGTATTAGTTGGTGCTTTCCTTGTTATTAGTAGAACTGTGCAACCGATTACAGAAGCATTTACATCTGTAAACTGGGTAATTAGTGATATCCTTGGCACTGGAATTTCCCAAGGCTGGCAGCCAGTTTATTCGCCAGGTGGAATTTTCGTCATGGTTATCTTCTTGACCTTCTTTATTCAAGGCATGAAGTGGAAAGAGATGAGTGCAGCGATTTCTACATCTGCTAAGACTGTATTAGCAGCATCTGCAGCATTAGGATTTGCTTTACCAATGGTACGTGTATTCATTAACTCTGGTATGGGGTCTGATCTTCAAAGCATGCCTCTAGAGTTAGCAGCTGGAACAGCAGCTCTTGCTGGTGGTGCATGGCCGTTCTTCGCTTCAATTATTGGAGCTCTTGGAGCATTTATTGCAGGTAGTAATACTGTAAGTAACATGATGTTCTCGTTATTCCAATTTGGTGTAGCTACTGAAATTGGTGTACCTCAGTCTATTATTGTAGCAGTTCAAGCAGTTGGTGGAGCAGCAGGTAATATGATTACTGTTCATAACGTTGTAGCAGCTTCAGCTACCGTTGGTCTGATGGATAGAGAGGGAGAAATTATTCGTAAAACGTTAATTCCTCTAGCATACTATCTATTTATGGCTGGTGTCCTTACGATTGTTGCAATTGCTATGGGCTTTGGTGTCAACTTACCGATGTAATGAAAAAATAAAACTTTAATGGTGAGAAGCAGGGGGAGCAACTCCCTCTGCCTCGAACCAAAAAAATTTTTCTACATGGTGTTATATAATACTGTTGATTAGAACTGAGTTGTAATATATTATGTTACTGTTATGTTTTCGTAAGGTTGTAGTTAAAAGTTATAGGAGGCTTCCGAAAATGGGGTGATTGGTATGAGCTTTAAACCAATTAAAGTTAGAAAAATATATGCAGAAATAGTCGAGCAAATTAAAGATTTAATCAAAGATGGGAAATTATCATCAGGAGATAAGCTGCCGACATTGAAAGAATTAGCGGAAGACCTAAAGGTCGGACAATCAGCTGTACGAGAAGCCCTTACAGTTTTAGAAGCGATGGGTATTGTGGAAATTAGGCAAGGCGGAGGAGCTTATATCAGGCAAACCCAACTTGATGACACAATTGAGCCACTAAGCATGATGCTACTACTTGAACGAGATTTATCGTTAGAAGTACTGCATGTGCGTAAATTTTTAGAAGTTGGCGCCGCAGGACTTGCAGCAAGACAAAGAACAGAAGAAGAACTAGCAAAGATGGAAAAGGCTTTAATGGAAATGGAAAAGGACATATTAGCAGGAAACTTAGGAGAACGAGCAGACTGGGATTTCCATTTTGCTGTCGCTGAAGCCTCGCGTAATTCCCTTCTTATTAGACTTATGCATACAGTTGCAGATAATATGAAGATATCGATGAAAGCAAATCGACGATTGTTGTTCGAGCAGTATGGCATGCCTAAGCGGTTATATGATGAGCATAAGAAGATATATCAGGCAATTAAGCAACAAAACTCAACCTTAGCAGAACAAATGATGTATGACCATTTGCATCGTGTAGAACTATATATGGGTGATTTTGATATGATTGAAGAAAAGTAAACTTTTTCATTAGCTAATTCACTGGCTACAGTCTTTGAAAAAGGGTGCTTTTTTTCTTTGCTCTAGTGTGTTAACATAATATTTATTTAGAGCAATTAGGAAGAAGTGTGGACGATGGTATATAAACTACTAACTGAGAAGAATTGGAGAAATTTTGACTTTGTAATTATTTTGATTATTTTTTTGTTTGCTGTTCTTAGTGTATCAATTATCCAAAGTGCTACTAGTAGCGGAACGGATGAAGGGTTTTCTTTTTTTGCACAAAGGCAGCTATTATGGGTGCTAATTGCCACTGTTGTTATGGTAGCAGTAACCCTGATTGATCATCGAAAATTTGAGCAATATGCTTTGCCATTATATATAGTTGGTATCTTGCTGTTATTATATGTTGAAATTGAGGGACATACCTCGGGAGGGGCTAAGCGCTGGATAGATTTGGGCTTCTTTCGTGTGCAACCTTCTGAATTTGTAAAGATTTTTGTTATACTTATGCTCGCTAAAGAACTAGCTAAATACGAAGGTAAAATTGATCGTATTAGGGATTTGTTGGTTTCCTTTATTATTGTTGGCGTGCCTTTTCTGCTGTTATTGATGGAGCCAGATTTGGGCACAGCATTGGTGCTAGTTGGTATTATGATTTGCATGTTTTTAATTGCAGGGGTTAATTGGCGGATTTTTTTAATTTTATTTTTAATTGTGACAATCCTGATTGTTAGTCTCGTATTCTTATACTATTTAAACGAAGATGTATTTTTTAAGATTATTAAGGAGTATCAGTTAGATAGATTAACATCTTTTGCTAATCCAGAGGCAGACCCGCTAGGTAGCCGTTTTCAGGTTACACAGTCGCTAATAGCAGTAGGCTCAGGACAGCTAACTGGAAAAGGCTTGAATAGTGGCACACAAACTCAGGGTGGTTGGGTGCCTGAGCATCATACTGACTTTATTTTTGCAGTAATTGGTGAAGAGTTAGGGTTTCTAGGTGTTAGTTTCTTGATATGTCTATTCTTCCTGCTGATTTACCGCATTCTATTAATTTCTGGAAATACAACTGATTTATTCGGTAGTTATGTGGCAGCTGGAGTCATTGGACTAATTGTATTTCAGGTATATCAGAATATTGGGATGTCAGTTGGACTGATGCCAATTACTGGACTAGCTCTACCTTTTATTAGCTATGGTGGGAGCTCTTTATTGGCTACGTACCTCAGTATGGGTATCGTACTGAGCATTGCAATTAGCAAAAAACCGTCTTTATTCTCATAGGAGGAGTGACTATGGAGTTTGTTCATTTACACACACATACACAATATAGTCTGTTAGACGGAGCTGGAAGGATTGAAGATTTAGTAAAGAAGTCTAAAGAGTGCGGTATGCCTGCGATTGCATTAACTGATCATGGAGTTATGTACGGGGCGATTCCTTTTTATCGAGCATGTATAGATGCTGGAATTAAGCCAATTATTGGTTGTGAGGTATATGTTGCACCAGGTAGTAGACATGATAAACAGAAGCATAAAGGTGACAATTCATATCACTTAGTCTTATTAGCTAAAAACCAAACGGGTTATGAAAATTTATTATATTTAGTAAGTAAAGCTAGTATTGAAGGCTTTTATTATCGACCGAGGATTGATAAAGAACTATTAGCTAAGCATGCTGATGGTTTGATTGCCCTTAGTGCTTGCTTAGCTGGAGAGATTCCAAGGCTGCTAATGTATAATGAACAACAAAAGGCGCGGGAAGTCGCCCAAGAATTTCTGCAAATGTTTGGTCAGGATAATTTCTACTTAGAGCTTCAGGACCACGGAATCCCAGAGCAAAAAACGGTAAATCAAGCGCTAGTGAATTTAGGTAGAGAACTCGGTATTGGAGTTGTTGCTACTAATGATATTCACTATGTAAGTAAAGAGGATGCAATATACCATGATAAGCTTTTGTGTATCCAGACTGGCAAGACCCTACTTGATGAGTCGAGAATGAAATTTCCAACTAATGAGTTTTACTTAAAAACCTATAACGAGATGCATAGGTTATTTTCCTATGCTCCAGAAGCGCTCACTAACACTATGAAAATCATGGACATGTGCGATTTTAAGATAGATTTTAGCCAACGTCATTTGCCGCATTTTGAAGTGCCAGAAGGCGAAAGCCATCAAAGCTATCTCAAAAAAATATGTTATCTTGGGTTAAAGGAGCGTTATAGAGACGATAGTGAACAGTCGATTTATATAGAACGGTTAGACTATGAATTACAGGTTATTAATAATATGGGATTTGATAGCTATTTTTTAATTGTTTGGGATTTTATGAAATTTGCCCATGAAAATAAAATACTCACAGGTCCTGGTAGGGGTTCAGCTGCTGGAAGTATAGTAGCCTACGTTTTACGTATAACAAATATTGATCCTATTAAATATAATCTACTCTTTGAAAGATTTCTTAATCCGAATCGAATCTCTATGCCTGATATTGATATAGATTTTGACTATGAAAGAAGGGGAGAGGTTATCGATTATGTCGTCAATAAATATGGCGAGGATAAGGTAGCCCAAATTATTACCTTTGGTACGATGGCGGCTAAGGCTGCTGTTCGTGATGCTGGCAGAGTTATGAACCTGCCATATGGTGACGTAGATAAGATTGCTAAGATGATTCCTAACACCCTAGGGATTACGATAGAAAAAGCACTAGAGGTAAACCCAGGTCTTAAAGAGGTATATCAGCAGGATGAGAATATAAAGCAATTATTAGATGCAGCAATGGCAATTGAAGGATTACCTCGCCATGCTTCTACACATGCAGCTGGCGTAGTAATAGCTAAGGAAGAGCTAACTAAATATGTGCCATTACAAAAAGGCAATGATGATAATAGTGTCGTTACCCAGTATCCGATGGATATATTAGAGAGTATTGGGCTATTAAAGATGGATTTTCTGGGCTTACGTACTTTAACGATTATAAATGATACACTGAAAAATATTTATCACAGACAGGGGATAACAATAGATTTAGATACATTCACCTATGATGATACGTCTACATATGAGCTGTTAAGTCGTGGAGATACCTCTGGGGTATTCCAGCTAGAGTCGATTGGTATGCGTAATGTACTAAAGGAGCTAAAGCCGACAAATTTTGAGGATATTGTTGCGGTACTAGCTTTATATCGTCCTGGGCCGATGGAGAACATACCTGTATATATTAAGTCCAAGCATGGAAGTATACCAGTTACATACCCGCACCCAATGCTTGAGCCAATCCTTAAGGATACATATGGAATTATAGTGTACCAGGAGCAGATTATGCGGATAGCGTCGGAAATGGCTGGCTTTAGCTTAGGACAAGCAGATTTATTGCGTCGAGCTGTGTCTAAGAAAAAGCGCGAGGTTCTAGATGAACAAAGGGAGCTATTTGTCACAGGATGTATTAATACAGGCTTTGATAAAGCTGTTGCCAATCAGGTCTATGATACAATTGTAGCCTTCGCTAACTACGGCTTTAACCGATCACATGCGGCAGCGTATGCGGTAATTGCTTATCAAACAGCTTACTTGAAGGCAAATTATCCGTTGGAGTTTATGGCAGCTGTGCTTACTGGTGCTATGAACAGCTCGGACAAGGTTGCACAATATATTGATGACGCAAAAAAATCTGGCATTACAATATTACCTCCAGATATTAATGAATCCTATGCTAATTTTACGGTGTCAGATGCAGCAATTCGATTTGGTCTTGCTGCCGTAAAAGGTGTAGGACAAGCAGTGTTATTAGAGATTATTAAAGAACGTAAGCAAAAGCCATTTACATCATTGTTTGATTTCTGCGAACGCATGAGTAGTCATGTATGTAAGAAGAATGTTATGGAGAATTTAATTAAATGTGGTGCCTTTGCTAGCTTTGGCAGTCGGGCTATGCATCTTGCTGGTTTAGAATTAGCATTAGATTATGGGGCGCGACGCAGAAAGGAACTAGCTGATGATCAGATTAGCTTGTTCGGCATGCTAGAAGAGGCAGGTCATGTGGAAGAAATACCAAAGCTGCCTGAGGTTCCAGAGTTTCAAAATGATGAACTATTAGAGATGGAGCGAGAGCTTCTAGGCTTATATATATCAGGCCATCCTTTGGAGAAATTTAGGCCTTTGATGACGCGGTATAAAGTTACGCGTATTAGTGAATTGCCAGAAGCTAAGGACGATAGTACACATAATATTATGGGTATGATTCAAAGTAAACAGCAAATCATGACAAAACGTGGACAACTGATGGCTTTTTTAGTAATAGAAGATTTAACTTCTACAGTAGAAGTGGTTGTCTTCCCAGAACTATATAAAGATACCCTTCATATGCTAGAAAAAGATACACCTATATTGCTAAAGGGCAAGGTGCAACATCAGGATGAGGTAACGAAGATGCTCGCAGTAAAAATTGCAGACGTTATGAAGCTAGAAAGTGAGCCGAATAGGTTATTTATTAAATTTGAATATAATAATCGGACGGACGATTTCGATAAACTATTAAATGTTTTGAGAAAAAATCCTGGTTCTATCCCAGTTATCTTATTTGATGAAAAAACTAAAGAATACCGAGCCTTACAAGCTGAATATAATATTAGTAATAGCGACAATCTAATGGAGCAGCTAATAGAACTTATTTCAAAAGAGTCAATTGTTTTTAAATAGAATACAAAATTTTTAGATGGATTACAAAAATTTTCAGATAAATTACAAAAGTATTTGGAAAATAATACAATAAAATTTCTGGAGGGAGCTATGAATAAACAGCAGGAAGCTATCGTTAACTTATTGCAGGAAAGAGGCGTCACTGTAGCTGATATTGCTGATATTGTATATAAGCTACAATCTCCTTATGTGGCAGATATTTCTAAAGAAGTATGTGAAGAAAGCATATTACGCGTACTTAATAAGAGGGAAGTACAATTTACTTTATATACGGGGATTGCTTTAGATCAGCTTGCAGAAAAGAACCTACTACCAGAGCCGTTACAGGGTATTATTGAAACGGATGAGCCTTTATATGGTGTAGATGAAGTCTTAGCTGCTGGCATTACTAATGTATATGGATCGATTGGTCTGACGAGCTTTGGTTATTTAGATAAGGAGAAATTAGGGATTATAAGAAAGCTTGACAATCATGCAGACCAAATCCACACTTTCTTAGATGACTTAGTTGCTGGCATTGCTGCTGCCGCTTCAGCGAGGATAGCTCATCAATCAATAGGCAGTTATTTAGACCATAATATAGAAACAAAAAAATCAAAATGACCAATATGACTTTAACTGTTTTATAACAATATTTTAATTGAAACCTCTGTACAACAAACTGTATTACTGCTATAATGATACAAAAGGATGATAGTGGTAGGACCACTAGACCAATTGTATAGGAGTTGAAGGCTTTGAACAGTCTTAAAGAGAGAGCTTTACAAATGCATAGAGACAATAGAGGTAAACTATCAGTACAAGCAAAGGTACAAATAAGAAATGCTAATGACTTATCCTTAGCTTACTCTCCAGGTGTAGCAGAGCCATGTAAGGAGATACATGCTAACGTAGATAAAGTATACGAATATACAGCAAAGGGAAATCTAGTAGCAGTCGTCTCTGACGGCACTGCTGTATTAGGGTTAGGTAATATCGGTCCAGAGGCGGCTATGCCTGTAATGGAAGGTAAGGCTGTGCTTTTTAAGGATTTTGCTGGAGTAGATGCATTTCCTATCTGTATTCGTCATGATGACGATCCAGAAAAGCTAATTGATGCTATACAGTATCTTGAGCCTACCTTTGGCGGCATTAATTTAGAGGATATTGCAGCACCTAACTGTTTTATTATTGAAGAGAAATTACAGGAAAAGATGAACATACCAATATTCCATGACGACCAGCATGGAACAGCAATAGTCACCCTAGCAGGGCTATTCAATGCACTTAAGCTAGTGGACAAAAGTATTGATGAAATTAAGGTAGTAGCAAATGGAGCAGGAGCCGCAGGCATAGCTATCATTAAACTGCTTATGCACCTAGGCGTTAAAGACGTTATTATGTGTGACACAAAAGGTGCTATCTATGAAGGTCGAGAAGTTGGCATGAATCCTATCAAGGAAGATATAGCGAGCATGACTAACAAGCATAAGGTGAAGGGTAATTTAGCAGAATGCCTTGTTGATGCTGATGTTTTCATCGGGGTAAGTGTTGCGGGAGCTGTAACACAAGAGATGGTTAAATCGATGAAGCGTGATCCAATTATCTTTGCCATGGCAAATCCTATACCAGAAATCATGCCGGAGGAAGCCAAAGCTGCAGGTGCGAGGGTTGTTGGAACGGGTAGATCAGATTTCCCAAATCAGGTCAATAATGTGCTTGCGTTTCCAGGGATTTTCCGTGGAGCACTTGACGTACGGGCAACTTGTATTAATATAGAGATGAAGGTTGCAGCAGCTGAAGCTATAGCCAACCTATTAAAGCAGGATGAGTTGCACGATGATTACGTTATTCCGAGTCCATTTGATTCTAGAGTTGCGCCAGCAGTTGCTAAGGCTGTAGCTGTTGCAGCGATGGAGACAGGTGTCGCTAGAATAAAAGTTGACCCTGATGAAATTGAGCGTAAGACCATGCTTCTTTCTGCAATAGGAAAGTAGGAAATTATTATGCTAGAGCCAGTGAAGAAAAAACGGTTGTATGAAGAAATAATGCAACAAATACGTTCGCTTATTATAGATGGTAAGTTTCAACCAGGTGATAAGCTGCCGTCAGAACGAGACCTTGCTACAAAGCTTGGCGTGGCGAGATCGTCCGTGAGGGAAGCGCTGCGTGCCCTTGAGCTATTAGGATATTTAGAGAGTCGTCAGGGAGAAGGTACATTCATTAAGAATCACTCTAATGCCGACATTGTAGAGTCAATGGCTTTCTTTATCCTAAAAGAGAAGGACACGCTTGATGACTTGTTTGAAGTGCGAGAGATTCTAGAATGTGAGATGGCGTGCTTAGCCGCTGAACGTGCAACTGGTGATGACATAGAGAAATTAGAAGAAATCTTAGCAAAGGCTACAGAATTTGTAACGGCAGGAAAGATTCCGTTAGCTGAAGACAGTGATTTCCATAATGCGCTTGCGGAGGCTTCTCGAAATGATATTCTCATGCGAGTTATGCATACAATCGCTGATTTCATAAGAAAGGGCAGAGAAGGAAGTCTAACAATTCCTGGTCGGCCACATAAATCTATTAAAGACCACTACGAAATTTTACAAGCTGTAAAAGAGCAAGATGGTAATAAAGCTAGAGAAGCCATGAGGAAACATCTGAAAACAGTGAAAAAGGAACTGTTTGGAGAAGCATGAAAGATTGCGTAATAGGCATAATTTGTGATATCATAACTTAAAATTAAAACTATAGGCATACTGAATTTTAGATTAAATCAGTATGCTTTGCTTTATTCTGTCTATATATCACTACTTATAAGAGGAGGAAACTCCATGTGGACCGTTATCTACATATCTCCAACGGAGAAAGTAGCGGAAAAGCTTCGCAGTCGTTTAACAGATGAAGGATTTCTCATAAAGGTAAAACAGCTTAGTGGATCAAAAAACCAATACGAAATTTTAGTTCCAGAAAGTGAACTAGAAGAAGTTCAAGATGCATTGCATAGGGCATTACAAGGTGCACATTAGGTGAGGTGACAAGGTGCTTAAGGATTTATTTACGAAGAAAAAGAAGTACGCTTCTGTTTCGGCAAAGGCAGTACAGAAGGATGTACCACAAGGTATCATAGTAAAATGCTCTGATTGTAGCGCTATTATTTACGCAAAGGAGCTAGATAAGAATTACCGTACTTGTATAAAATGTAACTTCCATTTTCCAATTACAGCTAAGGAAAGAATCAGCTATACATTAGATAATGACAATTTTTTCGAGTATGATACTGATTTGAGTTCGTGTAATCCTTTAGAATTTCCAGATTACAATGAAAAGCTAGCTTCAGATAAGGAAAAGACTGGATTAAATGAAGCTGTAATTACAGGTGAAGGAACAATCGAGGGAATTCCATTAGTGGTTGCAGTGATGGATTCAAGATTTCGCATGGCAAGTATGGGCTCTGTAGTCGGCGAAAAGATTGCAAGGGCAATTGAAAAAGCGATGATTAAGAAGTATCCGTTTATTCTATTTTCTGCTTCAGGTGGTGCAAGAATGCAGGAAGGGATATTTAGTCTTATGCAAATGGCTAAGACATCGGCAGCACTTAAAGAGTATGATAAAGCTGGCGGTTTATTTGTGTCTGTTATGACGAATCCGACAACAGGTGGGGTGACGGCAAGCTTTGCCTCATTAGGTGACATCAACGTAGCAGAGCCTGGCGCACTAATCGGTTTTGCAGGTAGAAGAATCATTGAGCAAACAATTCGTCAGAAGCTACCTGACGATTTCCAAACGGCGGAATTTTTAGTAAAACACGGTCACTTAGACAAAGTAGTTCACCGCAAGGATATGCGTGAATTCTTAAGTACGGTGTTGAAGTTGCATGCCTTTGGAGGTGAACGAATTGAAAAATGATTTGCAGTTTGAAAAGCCGATTTTAGAGCTGCGTCAAAAAATTGATGAGCTAAAGAAGTTTACAAGTGAAAAAGAAATCGACTTAACAGATGAAATTACTAAATTAGAAGAACGTGCTAGGGCACTAGAGCTTGATATATACGGAAATTTATCACCATGGCAGAAAACACAAATTGCTCGCCATAGTATGAGACCAACGACTTTAGATTATATCAGCGAAATATTTGATGATTTTATTGAATTGCATGGAGATCGCAGCTTTGCAGATGACCCAGCAATAGTTGGTGGAATCGCCTTTTTAAATGGTCGTCCTGTAACTGTGATAGGGCATCAAAAAGGTAAGGATACGAAAGAAAACATAGCGAGAAACTTTGGTATGCCACACCCTGAAGGATACCGAAAGGCACTTAGACTGATGAAGCAAGCGGAGAAGTTCAACCGTCCAATCATCTGCTTTATCGATACACCAGGCGCATATCCTGGTAAAGCTGCGGAGGAACGTGGGCAGGGAGAAGCGATTGCTAAAAATCTCTTTGAAATGGCTGGCTTCAAGGTTCCAATTATTTCAATCGTCACAGGAGAAGGTGGTAGTGGTGGTGCGTTAGCCCTGGGGGTTGCTGATAGAATATTTATGCTAGAGAACTCTATTTACTCAGTTATCTCGCCAGAGGGAGCTGCAGCATTGCTGTGGAAGGATTCAGGGCTTGCACAAAAGGCCGCAGAAACGATGAAAATTACTGCTAAAGATTTATACCAATTTAAAATTATTGATGGAATTATAGAAGAGCCGTTGGGTGGCGCGCACAAAGACTTGCCACATACAGCTATAAATATTAAGAAGTCTATAGAAGCAACACTTGTAGAATTACTAGCGAAGTCTGACGGCGATTTAGTAAAGGATCGCTATACTAAATATAAAGATATAGGTTGTTATCAATAACCATTACCAAGTAAGCACTGGGAGGAACTGCACCCGGTGCTTTAATTATAGAACCTAATTATATTGTTTTTATAAAGAATTTGTTAAAAAACTAAACATTGTCTGCATAAACTGTAACTATTGTTGTGTTTGAATGTTGGTAAGGGCTATAATAGAAAAAACAGGTAAAGCTATGGTTGGAGGTGTGCATTTGAATAGGATTGCAGTGTTGACCAGTGGTGGGGATGCTCCAGGCATGAACGCAGCCATCAGAGCAGTTGTGCGAAAGAGTATCTATCATCAGATTGATATATATGGAATATATCGAGGATATCAGGGTTTGATTGAAGATGATATTAAAGAGTTAAAGGTGCATTCAGTAGCAGATATTATTCAACGTGGCGGTACGGTGCTTTCAACAGCACGTAGCGAAGAATTTAGAAGTAAAGAAGGACAACAGAAGGCAATCAAAAACCTATCAAATCGTGGCATAGAGGGTTTAATAGTCATTGGTGGTGATGGTTCGTTTCGAGGTTCAATGGAGCTTGCTAAACAAGGGATTAAAGTTATAGGGATTCCAGGAACAATCGACAATGATATTCCAGGCACTGACCAAACAATTGGTTTTGATACCGCTGTGAATACGGTTATTTCATTAATAGATAAAATAAGAGATACTGCTAGCTCCCATGACCGCACCTTTGTAGTTGAGGTTATGGGCAGGCATGCTGGAGATATTGCAGTGCGGGCTGGATTAGCTGGTGGTGCGGAATCGATTGTGATACCTGAGGCTGCCTATAACTTTGAAGATATTAGTGCAAGATTAAAAAAAGGCTATAGTAGAGGGAAAAAGCACAGTATTATTATAGTAGCTGAAGGTGTCGGCTCAGGTGAAATGGTTGCTGAAAAAATCAAAAAACATACAGGTTTAGATACGAGGGTAACGGTACTAGGCCATGTGCAACGAGGTGGTACTCCTACGGCTTACGACCGCTGGCTAGCTAGCCTGATGGGTGCTAAAGCTGTTGATTTATTACTTGAGTCGCAATCTGGGTTAATGGTTGGAATAGTTAATCAACAAATTGTTGGCATTCCTTTTACGCAAGCCTTTACTGAAAGGCCAAAGCTTGATTTAGATGCCTACGAGTTGTCAAAAATATTATCAATATAATAAATATAGTGGAGGAAAAGATTATGAGAAGAACTAAAATAGTAGCAACAATCGGACCAGCCTCTGATTCTTTAGAACAGCTAAGTGAATTATTAAAAGCAGGGATAAACGTAGCCAGGCTTAACTTTTCCCATGGTACACATGCTGAGCATAAAAAAAGAATAGAAACAATTAGGCAGGCGAGTGAAAAAACTGGAATTCCAGTAGCGGTTATGATAGACACCAAGGGGCCTGAAATTCGTACGAAGGAAGTTGAAAACGGTAGGGTCGAGCTTAAAACAGGTCAACAAATTATTCTCGCTCCAGGAGATTTCGTCGGAAATGAAAGCAGAGTTGCTATTACATATAATGAACTAGCTAGTGATGTTACGATTGGCGATTGTATTCTTATCGATGATGGTTTAATTGAATTAAAGGTTGTTGAAATAAATGGTAGTGAAGTTGTCTGTAGTGTCATTAATAGTGGGGTCTTAAAAAATAAAAAAGGTATTAACCTGCCAGGGGTATATACAAAACTACCTAGTATAACAGAAAAAGATGAGGAAGATATTTTATTTGGTATCGAAAATGATGTTGATTTCATTGCCGCATCATTTGTTCGTAAGGGCTTCGATGTTTTACAAATAAAAGAGATTCTAGATCGACACGACTCACAAATACAAATTATATCTAAAATCGAGAGTACTGAAGCAGTTGAGAATATTGATGAGATTTTAGAGGTCTCTGATGGAATAATGGTTGCCCGCGGGGATTTAGGCGTGGAGATACCACCTGAACAAGTGCCATTGGTGCAGAAGGACATAATAAAGCGCTGTAATAAAGCTGGTAAGTCAGTAGTAACGGCTACACAGATGCTAGACTCAATGCAAAGAAACCCTCGTCCGACAAGGGCAGAGGCAAGTGATGTAGCTAATGCAATTCTTGACGGCTCTGATGCTGTAATGCTTTCAGGGGAAACTGCTGCTGGGGATTTCCCAGTTCAATCAGTTAAGATTATGGCTCAAATAGCAGAAACTACAGAGAACTCTGCTATTTATCAGAAGTTTATCCGTCAAGAGCAGGAGCGCATTGCTACTAGCTCTGTAACCAGTGCTTTGAGCTTAGCGGTAGCGAATGTAAGCAGTGAATTAAACGCTAAGGCGATTGTAACATCGACCTCTAGCGGATACACAGCAAAAATGATTTCAAAATATAAGCCATACTCACAAATTATAGCCGTTACACCAAGTCCGATAGTTAGTAGGCAGCTGTTATTGTCATGGGGTGTTATACCAGTATTAGGACAGGACTCTAAATCTACTGATGAAATGTTTAGGGTAGCCGTCGATGCGGCTATGCAATTACAGAGCATAAAAAGTGGAGATATCATAATTATTACAGCAGGGGTGCCAGTAGGACAGCCTGGAACGACTAACCTAATGAAAATCCATGCCATAGGTGATATCCTAGGAAAAGGCATTGGTGTAGGAGAGAAAAGTATAAGTGGCAAAGCTAGGGTATGTACATCTAATCAGCAAGCAATTAAAGAGATGGTCGACGGTGAAATTCTCGTAATTTATTCTACTGACAAAGATACAATGTCTGCAATTGGGAAAGCAAAGGCAATTATCACTGAGGAATCTGGTGTTACCTCACACGCTGCCATCGTAGGGATTAGCCTGGGTATTCCAGTTATTGTCGGCGCAAAGGGTATTCTACAAAAGCTAAAAACGGGCGATGAAATTACTGTAGATGCATCTAGGGGTTTAATCTATGCTGGAAGGGCAGAGATAATTTAAGGAGGGTATTGCTTGGCTCATATATCGGAGATTAGAGTACGTTATCAAGAAACTGATCAAATGAAGGTCGTCTATCATGCTAACTATGCAGTTTGGTTTGAAGTGGCAAGAACAAACGCGCTACGGGAAACAGGCCATAGCTATAAAGAAATGGAACAACTAGGGGTTGTTATGCCTGTAGTTGAATTGAATTGCAAATACAAACGCCCTGCAACATACGATGACATCTTAGAAGTACACGCTCAGATTATTACCTTTACAGGCGTAAAGCTGGTTTTTCGTTATAAGGTTATCCATAAAGAACGCCAGGAGCTATTAGCTGAAGGTGAAACGGTGCACGCTTTTCTAAAGCACGGGCGACCAATTAACCTAAAGAAACAGCATCCTGAATTTGCGGAACTAATTACAAATGTGATGGAGGGGAGCAATGTTTAAAATATTAGCTTTATTATTCATCGTTGTACCTGCGATTGAAATATATTTAATTATTAAAGTAGGGCAGATCTTTGGAGCCCTTACTACCCTTGGTATCGTAGTGTTGACTGGATTTCTAGGTGCCTACTTGGCAAAAAGCCAGGGCAGACAGACACTTATGCTTGCCCAAATAGATTTACAGCAAGGTAGGGTTCCGAGCGATTTAATTTTAGATGGGCTGGCTATCTTAGTTGGTGGTGTAGTCTTACTAACCCCAGGTTTTGTAACTGATATATTCGGCTTTTTCTTATTGGTTCCAACAACTAGAGGTATGTTCAAGCTGGCAATGAGGAACTGGATTACGAAAATGATAAATAACGGAAATGTTCACATATACACATCAAGAAGGTGGTAAAGTCTTTGCCTTTACCACCCTAGCTCAAGCTTAGTTCAAACCTAGCTCAAATCGCTGCTTTTCCTGATACTACTGGGGGCAGCTTTTCTATTAGTTAAGTATACACCGAACAAAATTAATGCAGCTCCAGCTAATTGTATAGGACTGATTTTTTCATTAAAGATAATACTAGCTAATATAATGGCTGACACTGGCATGAGATTAATAAAAGACGCGGCCCTCGCTGCACCAACTTTTTTAATTCCGTCATACCAAAGCACGAAGCTTAGTGCCGATACAATGACCGCCATGTGTAATATTGACAGCCAAGTAAGTACGGTTGTCTGAGCTAGGCTATCGATGGTTAGCTTTGCAATGCCAAACGGAAGTAGAAATATTGTTCCAGCTACACAGGCGTAAGTTGTAGCCACTAACGGTGAAAAACGATTTAGGCTAACCCTGCCGACAACAGAGTATATAGCCCAGCAAAAGACAGCACCTAACAGTATAAAATCAACGGGAGCTACACCGAGCTGCAAAAATGTTTGCAAGGAACCTTCGGTAATAATGGTGAAGGCACCGATAATACCTAAACTAATACCAAAGGCCTGTAGCAAGGATAGCCTTTCTTTGAGAAATAGGATTGATAATATCGTAATCACAATTGGATTCGTAGCTATTATTAGTGAACTCTTAGTTATAGTAGTGAGCATAACCCCATAAAAGAATAAGACGTTATATCCAAAGATTCCGATTAGGCCTAAGACTGTGAAAATAATTAAGTCTTTTTTTTGAAGCTTAGGGCGGACAGGCTCGCGTCTACTCATAAACCACCAGAGCGCTATAGAAGCACCTAAAAAGCGAAAAAAAGCGACAGTTATGGGATGTAATTCCTCAACAGATATTTTTGCTGCAATAAATGCACTTCCCCAGATGAAGGTGGATAGTATTAAGAGTAGGTAGGTGCGTTGCGTAGAGTCCAATTTCATTTTGCAACCTCTTTCTATAGTTTGACGCTGATGTAACTATATTCAATATAACATAGATTTTTAAATTTGCTGATTAATATTTGAGGTGGATAGTTTGACGCAGGAAACGATTTTTTTATTGATTTTACTTATGCTTGGGTTGCTAAGTAAAAATAATTCAGTAGTAATTGCCGCAATCATACTTTTACTAATCCGTTGGTCAATGCTAGCTCCATACGTGCTACCATGGATGAAAGAAAACGGGCTGAATTTAGGGATTATTGTCATTACGGTGGCGGTACTAGTTCCTATTGCTACAGGGGATGTTCGATTACAGGACTTATATAATGTAATTAACTCACACAAGGGATGGGTAGTTATTATCGCTGGCATATTAGTAGCGATTCTTGGTGCTGCTGGACTAGGATTACTTGCTGACGATCCAGAAGTCACAGTGGGACTTATATTAGGGACTATCCTTGGCATCGTATTATTTAAAGGGGTACCCGTTGGTCCTCTAATTGGAGCAGGAATAGCCGTAGTACTATTGAAAGGGTTAGATTTACTTAAGTTTTGGTAAAATAATGTTTGCTAGATGAATACGTGTTGTTGCTGATAATTGTTGAAAAAACACTGTAACTAGGATATAATTTCAACTAATGAAACACAGTAGCAATAATGCTTACTTGTTATAGAATAGTTAAGTAGCAGATTAAATTAGGAGGTAGAGAAAGTGACAGGTACAAAAATTACGATTGAAAATGGTAAACTACAGATTCCAAATGACCCAATTATTCCTTTTATTGAGGGTGATGGGATTGGACCAGATATATGGGCAGCATCTGTTAGGGTGTTTGACGCAGCTGTTGAGAAAGCATATGCAGGCGAAAAGAAAATAGTTTGGAAAGAAATTTTAGCTGGTGAAAAGGCTAAGGATCAAACGGGTGAGTGGCTACCTGATGCAACAATTGATGCAATGCGTGAGTACATAGTAGGAATTAAAGGGCCTTTAACTACACCTGTAGGTGGGGGAATACGTAGCCTTAACGTAGCACTTCGCCAAATTTTAGACCTGTATGCATGTGTGCGACCAGTTCGCTATTTCCAAGGTGTTACAAGTCCTGTAAAGGAACCACAAAAGGTTAATATGGTTATTTTCCGTGAAAATACTGAAGACGTGTATTCTGGTATTGAGTGGAGTCAGGGCAGTGAAGAAGCTAACAAAATAATTAATTATATAAATACAGAATTCAATAAGAATATTCGACCAGATTCTGGAATAGGTATAAAACCAGTATCAATTGAAGGAAGTAAACGTCTTGTCCGTAAAGCAATCCAATTTGCAATTGACCAAAAGCGCTCAAGTGTAACCCTAGTACACAAAGGAAACATCATGAAGTTTACTGAGGGTGCGTTTAAGGATTGGGGATATGAAGTAGCAGTTCAGGAATTCCGTGATTATATCATCACTGAGGACGAGCTTTGGAACGACTTTAATGGAAAAGCACCAGAAGGTAAGATTGTAGTTAAGGATCGCATTGCAGATAATATGTTCCAACAGGCACTACTTCGCCCAGAGGAGTATGACGTATTAGCTACGATGAACCTGAATGGTGATTATTTATCTGATGCTTTAGCTGCTCAAGTAGGTGGCTTAGGTTTAGCACCAGGTGGTAACATTGCTGATCATATAGCATTATTCGAGGCGACACATGGTACTGCTCCTAAATATGCTGGTTTAGACAAGGTAAACCCAAGCTCAGTTATTCTATCAGGTGTCATGATGCTTGAATACCTTGGCTGGAACGAAGCTGCTACAATGATTGTTGACGGTATGGAAAAAGCTATCCAAAGTAAGCACGTTACCTACGATTTAGCTAGACAAATGGAAGGTGCTACTGAGCTTAAGACTTCAGAGTTTGCTAACGCGATTATCGAAAACATGTAAGAAGTTATTAATTCAATTAATATATAACGTATGGGAGGATGAAGTAAGTGAAGAAGAGAAACAAAATCACAATTATTGGTGCTGGTAATGTTGGCGCTACGGCAGCTCATTGGGCTGCAAGTAAAGAATTAGGGGATATCGTGTTAGTCGATATCGCTGAAGGGGTACCACAGGGTAAGGCTCTTGATTTAATGGAAGCGGCACCAGTAGAAGGCTTTGACTCCATAGTTATTGGAACTAACAACTACGAAGACACTGCAGATTCTGATGTTATTGTTATTACTGCAGGTCTTGCACGCAAACCAGGAATGACCCGTGAAGATTTAGTGCAAATGAACTCTAAGATTATTGCTTCAGTGACGAAGGAAGCTGTTAAATATTCACCAGAGGCATATATCGTTGTTGTAACTAACCCACTTGATGTTATGTGTAAGGTAGCGTTAGATGCTAGTGGATTCCCTAAACATCGTGTTATGGGACAATCTGGAGTATTAGATTCAGCTCGTTTCCGTACATTTATTGCTAGAGAGCTAAACATCTCCTTTGAGGACGTAAGTGCATTCGTTCTAGGTGGTCATGGTGATGAGATGGTACCACTTGTACGTTATAGCTATGCTGGTGGGATTCCGATTGAAACATTAATTCCGAAGGACCGCTTAGATGCAATTGTTGAGCGTACGCGTAAAGGTGGAGCTGAGATTGTAAACCTGTTGAAGACGGGTAGTGCTTTCTTCGCGCCTTCATCCTCTACTATCCAAATGGTAGAAGCAATTCTTAAAGACAAGAAGCGTATATTGCCAACTGCGGCATACCTAGAAGGTGAGTACGGACAAGACGGTATTTACCTAGGTGTTCCAGCGATTATTGGTGGTAACGGAATAGAGAAAATTATTGAAATCGAATTGACAGAAGTAGAAAAGCAAGCCCTGCAGAAATCAGCAGATATGGTTCGCGAAACTTCAAAAGCTTTGTAGACAAGCAAACCTCCTGGGAAAAATCCCAGGGGCTTTGCTATATAATAGGGGGAATTAGCGTGAGAGACGTTCAGGTTGATGCAATTACCAGTGCTGTAAAAGAACTTTGTATGACAGCCAATTACGACCTTGGGGAAGATGTTATCAAAGCTTTCAAGAGTTTTAAAGAAAAGGAAGCTAGCCCTACGGGACAGGGTGTGCTTGAACAATTAATTGAAAATGCTGAAATAGCAACAACAGAGCGCGCACCAATGTGCCAGGACACTGGTTATGCAGTTTTCTTCGTAGAATTAGGACAGGACGTACATATTACTGGTGGAAGCCTAACAGATGCTATTAATGAAGGTGTTCGTCAGGGTTACCAGGAAGGCTATTTGAGAAAATCAATCGTGGAACATCCACTAAACAGAAAAAACACTGGCGACAACACACCAGCAGTCATTCATTTAGACTTAGTGCCAGGTGACGACTTGAAAATCACGATTGCACCAAAGGGTGGCGGTAGTGAAAACATGAGTGGTATTAAAATGCTAAAGCCTGCTGACGGCGTTGAAGGTGTGAAAGACTTCGTTATTCAAAGGGTAAAGGAAGCTGGACCTAATCCATGTCCACCAATTGTGGTCGGCGTAGGTATCGGAGGAACCTTTGAAAAATCAGCAATGATAGCGAAGAAAGCACTCTTACGTAATATTGGAGAACGTCATCAAGACCCTGAAATGGCAGCATTAGAACAGGAGTTATTAAAGAAAATTAACAAGCTTGGGATTGGACCACAGGGCTTAGGAGGTACAACAACGGCCCTTGATGTATTCGTTGAAGTATACCCAGCTCACATTGCTTCATTACCTGTAGCAGTTAATATTAACTGTCATGCAGCAAGACATAAATCGGTAAAATTATAGGGGGTGCTAAGGATGGAATGGATTCGTATTAATACACCAGTGACTAATGAAGATGTTACAAAGCTAAAAGCCGGAGACAAGGTGCTTATCTCTGGGTATATATATACTGCTAGGGATGCTGCACATAAACGCTTAGTAGAGCTATTAGACAACGGAGAAGTACTACCATTTGACGTGCAGGGTCAGCTAATATATTATGTTGGGCCAACCCCCGCAAAACCAGGGCAAGTAATTGGCTCAGCAGGACCTACAACTAGCTATCGCATGGATCCTTACGCCCCTAGATTAATCGAACAGGGCTTAAAGGGCATGATTGGCAAGGGCTCACGTAGTCAAGAGGTGCGTGATGCGATGACCACCCATAAAGCAGTGTACTTCGCTGCCGTTGGTGGAGCAGCAGCACTAATTGCTAGATCAATAAAAGAAGCTGAGATTGTTGCCTATGAAGACTTAGGTGCGGAAGCAATCCGCAAATTAAAGGTCGAAGATTTCCCAGCTATTGTTGTAAATGATGTTGCTGGTAACGATTTATACCAAGAAGGTAAGAAGCAGTACGAACAACAGTAAACAAACTTATAATTATATCAATATATAAATAGCATATTTACATGAACATTATAAAACAGAGGGAGCTATTCTCTCTGTTTTTCCCTATTATATTGCATTTTAATAATTTTTTGTTATGCTAAAATCAAAGTTTTTGATAAGATATACTAAATATTTGCACAATGTATGATGAAAAATGGGGGCTATAACTATGAGTAGCAAGCGAATTTTAATTGTAGATGATGAAGAATCAATTTTAAAATTAATTAAATATAATCTTGAAAAAGCTGGCTTTGATACGATCACAGCTTCCGATGGCGAGAAGGCATTAGCAATAGCGTCAGAGGAAAAGCTTTCGCTAGTAATTCTCGATTTAATGCTACCTGGTATGGATGGTATTGATGTGTGTAAAACCCTTCGACAAAATAAAGTTAAGGTACCAATAATAATGGTAACGGCTAAGGATGATGAATTTGATAAGGTACTTGGACTCGAACTAGGTGCAGACGATTATCTGACAAAACCTTTTAGTCCACGTGAACTGCTGGCAAGGGTGAAGGCAATTCTCAGAAGGGTTGAGGATAACCAACAAGATAATAATAATGATGATAATAATGAAACAATTTCTATTGGTGAATTATCAATAAACACAGCTACATATGAGGTAGTTTATAATAACGAAACTATAGAATTAACCCCTAAGGAATTCGAACTTTTAAGGGTGCTTGCCACAAATAAAGGACGAGTCATCAGTCGAGACCAGTTGTTAAATACCGTATGGGACTACGACTTTGTAGGTGATACACGTATTGTTGATGTTCATGTAAGTCATTTGCGTGAAAAGATTGAGGAAGATCCGAAAAACCCAAAATATATAAAAACAGTACGTGGCATAGGCTATAAGCTCGACCATAAGGTATAGTTTAATATCCCATTCGTTTAGTAGGAGTCGCTTGTATGTTAAAAAGTTTAAGATGGACAATAATTTTATCATTTGTAATAATCACTATAATTTCTTCTGCCTTGGTTAATTCAGTATGGAAGAGCTGGTATGTTAATGATGTACAACGTTTGCTAGAAGATAAAGTGGTGAATCAGATTACATATGCGGCTCAAATTACTGATGAAGCTTTGTTGTATGATTATTTGCGATTCATAAAATCATCGTCAGATGCTATGGGAAACATTTTTTTATATAACATGTCTTTAGAATCATATTGGTCCGTCGATGAATATATGTTGTCTACAGTAGAAAACCAAGAATACATATTAACGCTAATAGATGAATTTGTGTTGATTGATAATCTGTTGATTTATCAACTTAAGCAATTTGATGAAGAACTTTATATAGTAGTAAAGCTTAATCAAGAGTCGAAGTTAAATAGTATGCTGCAGTACAAAATGCCTGTAGTATACTTCTTTATTGCTTTTTTATCGATTATTGGCTTGTTAGTTGGCCGTTTTATATGGAAAGATATATTCTTACCATTGGATCGGATTACTACCGTTATCAAGTGGGTTGCTAGGGGACAATTCGATCATAGAATTTTTGTTAATCGAAAAGATGAACTATATGATTTAGCGGAAAATGTTAATCTTATGATTCAATCTAGCAAAGAGAAAGTAACAGAATTATCAGACGAAAAAAGCAAACTAGAAGGCGTATTAAATAATATGCTAAGTGGTGTCATAGTCGTAAATCAGCACGGTAATATTGAATATGTTAACTCTTCTGCTGAAAAAATATTAAATGTTAAAAAAGATCAGATTGTTATGAAAAATCACCAGTTATTAAAGGCCTATGGTATTAATAATGATATTGAGAAGACCCTTACTAAGGGCGAGGTTTTTCGCGATCAAATAACATTTACTAAGGGAATTACCGAACGTATTGTTGAGATAAGTATAATACCTATTAAAAATATTAATCGCCTAATTACCAGTGTAATAATTGTACTCCATGACATCAGTGATATAAAGCGCCTTGAAAACATGCGGGCGGAATTCGTGGCAAATGTTTCTCATGAGATTAAAACGCCTATTACGTCTATCAAAGGGTTTGCAGAGACGATTATTGATGGGGCGATTGAAGATAAGGATGTAACCTTGGATTTTACCAATATCATATACAAAGAGTCTGAACGGTTGAGCAATTTAGTTCAGGACTTATTAGACTTATCGAAAATTGAAAGCAATACAGCACTAGAGATGCAGGACGATGATATCGTAGAAATTGCCACTGAAGTAATCCAAAATCTCAGAAATCAGTTAGATAAAAACCACGTAGATATATCTTTATGCTCTAATAAGGAGCGAATTCTACACTTAGTAAACCACGATAGAATAAAGCAGGTATTTATTAATTTGATTAGTAATGCAATTGCATACTCTAAAGAAGAATCGACGGTATTTGTGCGTATATTTGATAATGAGCGGGATGTAGTTATCGAGGTTGAAGATAATGGGATTGGTATTCCAGAGAGTGATTTAGCTAGAATTTTTGAACGCTTTTATCGAGTGCATAAGCATCGAAGTCGTGCTACTGGTGGTACTGGACTAGGATTGTCTATAGTAAAGCATATCGTAGATGTGCATCAAGGTAAGATTGATGTTGATAGTAATGTTGGGATAGGAACAACATTCCGCATAACTTTACCTAAAATTAGTAATTAGTGATATAGTTCACAGTAAGCTGTTGCCACGTATCACAAATAATTTTTGCTCCTTGTGTTACACTAGAAATACAAAAAAGGTTTAAGACAATTAGAAGCAAATAATTTCTAGTGAGGAGGACTTAAAATGTCTGAGGAAAAACGTGCTTGCTCGGTTTGTACAAATAGTGAGGATGATAGAGTATTAATCCACGCTGTTGTGGACGGTAAAGATACTTACGTTTGTGTTAAATGCTTACCAATGTTAATTCACGGAAGATAAACAAAGGACACAAAGAAACAAATAGCTATATGACAATCAAATGGATACTTAAAAACAATAAGTGAGGCATAATCAACTTTCAACAGGTTGATTATGCCTCACTTATTTGTGTTGGTACCGAAGGCCGGACTTGAACCGGCACGAGTTACCCCGTACGATTTTGAGTCGTATGCGTCTGCCATTCCGCCACTCCGGCAAAAAATTGCTACAAATTATATTTTACAAGAAAGAATTTAAAATAGCAAGTAGTTACTTTATCATTAGTATCGTTCAAATTCATCTTTTTTGTAAAGGCAGTCTTTTTCATTTCTTTACAAAACCTTTACAAAGCGTTTATACCACCTCAACATACAGAAGTTACAATGAATTTGTAAGTGAGGGACGACCTCGCACAAATATTAAAAGATAAATTCAGGAGGGGTATTACTAAGATGTTAAAAAGAATTGCAGTACTAGGGTTAATCGCAGCACTAATGTTATTGATTGTAGCTTGTGGTGGGGGTAACAGCGAACCAAGTAACAACCAACAGCCACAGCAGCCTTCATCACCATCAACACCTGCACAACCAGCGGAGCAATTACCTTCAGGGTTCCTAGATGTTCGTGGATCTGACACAATGGTGAACATGGGTCAAGCATTAGCTGAATATTACATGGATAATGTTAATCAAAATGCTAACCTGGCAGTAACTGGTGGTGGATCAGGAACTGGTATTGCTGGTCTTATCAATAACGACTTAGATATTGCGCAATCTTCTCGTGCAATTAGACAATCTGAATTAGATGATGCTACTGGAAGAGGCGTAGATGTCCATGAGTTCATCGTAGGCGTTGACGGAGTAGCAATAGGTGTTAACTCAGCAAATCCAATTGAAAGCGTTACGATGCAAGAGCTTAGTGATATTCTTACTGGTGCAATTACAAATTGGTCTCAGCTAGGTTGGGCTGAAGGTGGCGAAATCACAGTATATTCTCGCCAATCTAACTCTGGTACTTACGCTTTTGTAAATGAAGTTGTAATGGATGGTGCAGATTGGGCGCCAAATACTCAGTTCTTACCAGGCTCTTCAAACATCAATGAAGCATTACAAACAGATGTAGCAGGTCTTGGGTACTTTGGGGTAGCATATGTAGGTGGAGAAACTAGAGCTTTAATGGTAGATGGGTATTCTCCGCAAGATGAGCAAGCGGTTGGTGATGGATTATACAAGGTTGCTCGTCCGTTATTCTTCTACGTAAATGGGACACCTGAAGGTTTAGCTAACCATTATCTTCAGTGGGTGTTAAGTGCTGAAGGTCAAGCAGTTATAGCAGAAGTAGGATTCTACCGCGTAGATCCAGCAACTGCATATGACTCTACAAACAAAGAATTATTTAGAAGCTTAGGAATTGAAGTGACATATTAAATTACATCTAGAGTCTTGAAAAAAAGTACTCAATTACTTTATTGATAATAAAAGTACAATAGCAAGGGATTGCCTTATATAAAGGTGATTCCTATTGCTATGTTTATAAAAATACACTACAAATTTAAGAGTTTACTACATTTAGTTATATATAAGAATTTACTACTTTTATATATATATGAGATTACTACGTTTTGATTATCACGAGGAGGATATTAGATGAAACTACCGATTAATTCGGGCAAAAAGACAGGAGTACAAGACACAGGCACATTACCTGCAAAAAAACAGTTAACAACTGCTGAACGTTTGACTAGTAGCTCCTATACATCCAACATTTCAAACTGGTTTATAGAAAAATGGTTTCTATTAAATGGAACTTTAGCAGTTATGATTTTGATATTGATTTTTGGTTTCTTAATTCGTGAAGGCTTGCCTGCTTTACGAGAAGTAGGTCTTATGGAGTTTTTAACGGGTACGCGCTGGATGCCGTCCTCTCCTAGAGAAGCTGGTTATGGAGCGTTACCTTTTATATTAGGATCAGTTATGGTAACAGTTGGAGCTCTTGCAATTGCTATTCCATGGGGTATTGCTACAGCTATTTTCATTTCTGAAGTAGCTCCAAAGAGAGTTAAAGAATTTTTAAAACCTATTGTAGAGGTATTGGCGATTTTCCCGTCTGTTATTTTAGGATTTATTGCTTTAGTAATTGTTTCTCCAATTATAGCCACTGTATTCGATTTGTCTAATGGTAGAACAGCATTAACTGCTAGTATTATGCTGGCAATTATGGCATTACCGACAATTATTAGTATTACTGAGGACGCATTAAATACGGTTCCAAATGATTTCCGTGAAGCGGCAATTGCTTTAGGGGCATCTCGGTGGGAAACTGTAAAAATGGTTGTTATACCTGCAGCACGATCAGGTATTGTCGCTAGTGTTATGCTTGGTTTTGGCCGGGCTGTAGGCGAAACTATGACTGTGCTTATGGCAGCAGGAAATGCTTTGAGTATGCCAGTAAAAGATGTATGGAATATAGCAATACCAAATTTTCTAGTATCTGTCCGTACATTAACAGCAAACATTGCAATTGAAGCTTCTGATGTGCCTTGGGGAAGTCTGCACTATAGCGCATTATTTGTAGTTGCGATGATTTTATTTGTTATAACATTTACCGTAAATCTTATCGCAGATATTTTGATACAACGACAGCAAGGAGCGATGCGTAATGACTAATAATAGAAAACAAATTACCCAGACGATTTGGTTTGGAATATGCACGCTGTTTGCTGTAATGACCATTGCTGTACTTTTTCTTTTGCTTTATTGGCTAATCCGAGGAGGAGCGCATGTTCTTAGCTGGGAATTTATCACACAAGCTCCACGTAGTAATATGACTGCTGGTGGAATTAGGCCTGCAATTATAGGGACAATCTATGTAGCTTCGTTAACGCTGTTCTTGTCTGTACCGTTAGGAGTATTTGCAGCTATATATTTAAACGAATACGCTAAACAAGGGCGACTTGTTAGAATAATTCGCTTAAGTATTCGAAATCTTTCGGGTGTACCTTCAATTGTATACGGATTATTTGGACTTGGATTATTTGCATCTATGCTGAAATTTGGAACATCTCTATTGGCAGCAGCCTGCACACTAGCTCTAATGGTGCTTCCGTGGATTATAACTGCTTCTGAAGAAGCGCTAAAGTCAGTGCCAAAATCCTTCCGTGAAGGTGGATTAGCATTAGGAGCAACCAAATGGCAAACAATACGCATGTTGGTTCTTCCATCTGCAGTTCCAGGTATGATGACTGGTTCGATTCTAGGTTTGGCTCGCGCAGCAGGTGAAACTGCACCAATAATTCTAACTGGAGCGGCATATTTCTTACCACAACTACCGTCTTCGGTTTTCGATCGTTTTATGGCGCTGCCGTACCATTTATTTATACTAGCAACGCAGCACTCTAGGGTAGCTGATGTGCGTCCATTAGCATTTGGTACAGCGTTAGTATTGATAGGATTAGTATTATTTCTAAATATGGGAGCTATCTTAATACGTAACCATTTCCGCAAGAAGAGAACATGGTAATATAATAAGAGATTATAAGGAGAGATATATAGTGAGTCAAAACGTGACAACAAAGGCTATGGAAGAGTCAAACAAGAAGGCTAATCTGAATACTGTATTCGAAACTGAAAACTTAAATCTTTGGTATGGTTCAGAACATGCCCTTAAAAACATTAATCTCAATATCGAATCAAAAAACATAACAGCTATTATTGGACCTTCAGGTTGTGGTAAATCTACATTCCTTAAAACTTTAAATAGAATGGTTGATTTAGTAACAGGAGTCAGAGTTGAAGGGAAAATTAACTTTCATGGTGTAAATATTTACGATGATAAAACAAATCTCGTAGAGTTACGCAGTGCAGTAGGAATGGTATTCCAAAAACCAAACCCATTTCCTAAATCTGTTTTCGAAAATGTAGCATTTGGTCCGAGAATACACGGTGTTAGAAAAAAAGAAGAGCTACAAGAAATAGTTGAAAAAAGCTTAAAGCGTGCTGCGCTGTGGGATGAAGTGAAGGATAGACTGAATGATTCGGCACTTGGTTTATCTGGTGGACAACAACAGCGATTATGTATTGCTAGGTGTTTAGCAGTTCAACCAGAAGTTATTCTTATGGATGAGCCTACATCAGCACTAGATCCTATTTCAACGCTTAAAGTAGAGGAACTTATTCAAGAATTAAAAAGAGACTATTCTATTATAATTGTTACCCATAACATGCAGCAGGCGGCCCGTGTATCTGACAAAACAGCGTTCTTCTTAACTGGTGATGTTATAGAGTACGATGACACGACAACAATATTCTCTAATCCTCGTGATAAGAGGACGGAAGATTATATTACAGGACGTTTCGGGTAATATATTGATTTACTCATAATATGTATATTTATACGTTATCGATTAAAGGAGGAACAATTAATGGCTGAGGTTCGAAAAACATTTGACCATGATTTATTAGAGCTAAAAAAACACCTGCTTAAAATGGGTGAGCGAGTTGATAAAGCAGTTGAAAGGTCTATAAAAGCGCTGATAGAAAACGATATAGCATTAGCAGAAAAGGTTATTAGCAGGGATAAGAAAATCAATGATATGGAAGATATCACTGATGATAAGGTAATTCAATTAATCACACAGCAACAACCAGTTGCAAAAGATTTGCGCAAAGTTATAACTGCACTAAAAATGAATGCTAGTCTAGAGCGTATGGGAGATTTAGCAAGAAATATCGCTAGTGCTGCAGTAAGAATTGACAAAAAACCCTCTGACGCTACTGCTGTTAAAATAGCAGAAATGGCTAGTGTTGTGCAGTCAATGGTGCGTGGCATAATGCAAGCATATTTAGAAGAGAATGGCGAATTAGCTAAAGAGGTAGCTGCTATAGACGACAAACTAGACAGTCTTTACAAAAACTATCTAAATTATTTATTTAGTGCAGTAGATGTAAATTCAAAATCAGTTGAAGAAGCAACTCAATACGCGTTCATAGGTAGACATTTAGAAAGAATCGGAGATCATGTAACTAATATAGCAGAATTATTAGTATATCTAGAAGAAGCTAAAAAGTTTGACTTAAATAACTAATAACTAATATCTAATGAAGCAAAAATTTTAACTGTCATAGGACGGTTATTTTTTTCAGATAAAAATGACTTAACAAAATCTTGTTATTAAATTTACGTTTACTTAATATTCATCTGGTATTTTAAAAAGTGTGCGGTAAATACAAGGTGAAGAGAGGCTTTCCTATGAGCATATTATTAGATTACAAAAGTACATATTCAGAAATAACACGTTTACCTATGTTTGCTACTGAACTACATAAGGTAAAGGAAGTTACAGAAATGTTTGAGAAGAATCCTGAAACTACAGTAATTGTTATTATGGAGCATTCTAAAATTGCAGGTATCGTTGTTCGGGCTCATCTATATCGCCATTTAGGGCATCGATTTGGTAATGATTTATTCCTTAACAAATCTATAACCTATCTTATGGATACCAGTTACTTATTTATAAGCGAAGACGAAGCATTGCATTCAGTTGTGAAAAAAGCGATGACAAGAAGCGAAGAAAATCTGTATGACCCAATACTTGTAAATACGAGTCAAGGAATACGTACTCTAAGTATTAGGGCACTGCTATTACAGCTTAATGCATTTCAGAAGGATAGCATGCTTTTACAGGCTGAGAAGTTAACGGATACAGTTAGTAACGCCCAAGAATTAAACAGTTCATTTCAAACAGTTGGACAGCAGCTTTCTGAACACGTAAAAAACTTTGAAGAAATGACAAAAATCATGGAGAAAAGCAAGGAAAAGTTTTTAGAAATGAACAATGTATATGCCAGCGTTACTGATATTTCAAAGATGCAAAGTGATTTATCTATTTCTTTGCAGAAACAAAGCGAAGAGCTGCTTAAATATGTGGAAAACATTTTGCACCTAGCAGAGCAGACAAATATATTGTCGTTAAATGCTTCAATTGAATCAGCTAGAGCAGGGGAACATGGGCGAGGTTTTGCCGTTGTTGCTGAAGAAGTGCGAAAGCTTGCAGGCAATACATCAAAAGTTTCTAAGGAAATAAAGGAGCAAATGGTAACAATATTCAACATGATAAAGGATAATTCGAATACTACTATAGATGGACTAAAAGAAATTGAGGAAGTGCGGAAAGTTCTATATTCAACTAATGAATCCTTTGATCAATTAGCATTGGAAATAACTAACTCAAATATAGAAATGGAAAAAGTGAACTTAATGTCCCAGCAGGCTGCTACAGACGCAGAGAAATTAACTATTATCCTACAGCAATTATATGAATCTACAAAAGAAAATGCCTTAAGCTTAGTAACGGAGGACTAATGGTGCTGAAAATTGTGAAAGATAGCTTGCGCCCGTTCTTGTCCAATAATTATGGACAAAATCATAAGATACTAAAAAGTATATATGACGAGCTTAGCTCTAATCATTATGTTTATGTTATCTATATTGACTTAGTGGATTTTGAAAAGGTTGAAGATAGCTATGGCGATATGCATACTCAGGAATTTCTAAAGGCATTTGCAAATATACTCACTGAACAGTTCCAAAAAATGAGTACGACAGATTTAATTTTAGTAGATATATACCATTTGTGGGCTGATGACTTTGTTGTTATATTATCAACAAAAACCTTGAATGAGGAGCTCGTGCTTAAAAGTCTATCCAAACTTGAATATGACGTTGAACAAAAGTTTACTAACACACTACCAGGTTATTTTAATGAATATTATGGCATGCATTTAGGTTTTTCTACAATTGCGCCGCCACCTAAACAAATAGATAGACAATATTATAAGGCCTTAAAGGAAGCATATAAAATTTCAAAAAGATCTTACAATAGTTATCCCAAGCATATATCAAAAGAATTTCAAGCTATAGTTAATAACAAAAAAATTGAGAGTCTATTCCAGCCGATTATCTCACTGGATACTGGTGCTGAGTTTGGATGGGAGGCATTAAGTCGGGGGCCTAGACAAAGCTTTTTTTACTCTCCTCAGGAGCTATTTACTTTTGCGGAAAAAACAGAGGCATTATTTGCATTAGAGAAAATTACACGTGAGCTATCGATTCAGAAGGTTGGTAATATGCAATCTAATCATAAGCTGTTTTTAAATGTTAACCCTACGGTTATGAATGATCCAGAGTTTAGTAAAGGTGTTACACGTCAACTATTAAGTGAATATAACCTTTCACCACAGCAAATAGTATTTGAAATTACAGAGAGAACGTCTATTAAAGACTTTCATAACTTTCGCAGAACGATTGATCACTATCGAAATCAAGGATATTTAGTAGCTGTTGATGATGCAGGAGCTGGTTATTCAAGCTTACAAACGATTGCAGAGATACGACCGGATTTTATAAAGTTAGATATGTCCATAGTTAGAGATATAGATAAAGATATGGTAAAGAAAGCAATGGTAGATACCTTTGTTAATTTAACACAAAAAATTAACTCTCAGCTTATAGCTGAAGGCATCGAAACCCATAGCGAATTATCTGTTGTCACTAAGCTCGGTGTACAATACGCACAGGGATATTATATTGGCAGACCAAGTTATCCTAAAACCACGGTTAGCACTGAGAGTATTCAAACAATCTCTCAAGCATCCAACAAAAAAATTAAAAATAATTGGCTGCAGAAAGATATAGTCGCAAATGATTTGTTGACAGACATACCAACAGTTACTGGCGAGATTACAGTTGAGCAAGTCGCTAATTTGTTTGAAAGTCAATCAGATGTTCAAGGTGTGGTAGTGTTAGACCAAGCTAGCAAGCCTATTGGTTTCTTGCTCAGGCAAACTCTATATAAAATACTAATTGCTAGGTACGGAGTAGCGCTGTATTATAAAAAGCCAATCAAAGACGTAATGAATATTAGTCCACTGGTTGTCCAAGCAGGTACTCCAATTAATGTGGTAGCAAAGCAAGCTATGAAGCGTGATGCACAGCATTTGTATGATTTTATTATTGTTGTAGACCGTGACCACTTCCTAGGCATTATTACTGTTCAGAATCTGCTTGAATGCCTTACGCAAATGAAGGTTGAACAAGCTCGTTATGCTAACCCGTTAACAGGACTCGCAGGGAATATAATTATTGAAAAAGAAATAGAAGAACGCTTATTAAGAAGAAGTAAAGATGTTGTAATGTATATAGATATTGATTTTTTCAAGCCTTACAATGACACCTACGGATTTGAACACGGCGATCGCTTTATACTTATGATAAGCAAAATTCTAAAGCACGTAACTAAAAAGCATCAAGATGCCTTCCTAGGTCACATAGGTGGAGATGATTTTGTAATTATATGTCCTGCGAAGCTTGCTCGCAAAATTGCTGAACGAACGATAGCAGTATATAATAGGGTAATAAAGTATTATTATAATGAAGATGATTGGCAAGCACAGTCTATCGTATCGACTGATCGAATAGGTCAGCAGTGTGTGTATCCGCTGTCGACATTATCTATAGGGGCTACCTATATTGATGATTCACTTAATAATGCGATTCAGGTAGGAGAAAAGGCGGCAGCATTAAAAAAACAAGCAAAAAAGGTTGCTGGCAATTCAATTGTTATTGAACATGAAAACGAATAATAAAAAAATGTACAATATAAGAAATTGAATAGTATAAGCATAAAAGTTAAGGAGGCTATTATGAACAAAAAAATTATATATTTCCTGTGCACAGGTAATTCCTGTAGAAGTCAAATGGCTGAGGGGTGGGCAAAGCACTATTTAGATAGCAATCAATGGGAGGTTTATAGTGCTGGTTTGGAAGCCCACGGATTAAATCCGAATGCTGTTAAGGCAATGGCTGAGGTAGGTATAGACATATCAAAGCAGACTTCTGATACAATTGATTCAGAGATTTTAAACAAAGCAGATTTAATCGTAACCTTATGTGGTCATGCCAATGATCATTGTCCGTTAACCCCGCCACACATTAAGCGTGTTCATTGGGGCTTCGACGACCCTGCGAAAGCACAAGGTACAGAAGCAGAAATATGGCGATGCTTTCAACGTGTGCGTGACCAAATAGGTGAGCGCATATTAGAGTTTTCTAAAACTGGAGAATAATTAAAATTGAAGAATAATAAAAATAGGAGATTATAAAGACGTCATAGACTAGAATTATTGATGTGGAATTTTTTGGGTAGCATACAATTTATGCTACTCTTTCTGTTTGTAAGATAAATGTCTAGATGCGATATTTATCAATGCTTGATAATGTTCTTTACTTACTTTTATGGTATGATACTTTCAGAAAGTTTTAGATGGAGGTAAATCACATTGACTAAAAAATTGTTACTTATAGATGGAAACAGTGTGGCCAATCGAGCCTTTTATGCTTTGCCAATGCTATCTAATAAACAGGGAGTCTATACTAATGCAGCCCTTGGATTCACTATGATGCTGTTAAAGCTACTTGAGGATGAACAGCCAGATTACATAGCTTGTATCTTTGATGCTGGTAAGAAAACTTTCCGTCATGATACCTATAAGGATTACAAAGGGAAGCGAGAAAAAACACCACATGAGTTATCTGGGCAGTTCCCGATTATAAAGTCGATTATAGACGCTTTCGATATCCCTACCTATGAGTTAGCTAATTATGAAGCTGATGATATCATGGGTACATTTGCACAACAAGCAAAAGCGGAGCAAGTAAAAACCGCCCTAGTATCTGGTGATAAGGATACGTTCCAATTAATCAATGACCTAACAGTTGTCTATATGACGAAAAAAGGCATTAGCGATATGGAAGTAATTGATGCAGCAGCTTTAATGGAAAAATATAATTTAAAACCAACACAAATGGTAGATTTGAAAGGCTTAATGGGTGACTCTTCAGACAACATCCCTGGAGTACCAGGTGTAGGGGAGAAGACGGCACTCAAGCTATTACATGAATACGACTCCTTAGAAAATGTTTTAGAAAACATAGATAATATTAGCGGTAACAAGCTTAAGGAGCGACTAACAGACAATAAAGAGCAGGCAATCTTAAGCAAACAGCTTGCTACTATCAATACAAATGTACCCCTGTCGATAGATTGGGAAAAAGCTTCCTATGAAGGATATCAAAAGGAAAAGGTGCGACCTCTATTTGAAGAGCTTGAATTCAAGCAGCTTATCGACCGCCTTGGTTTAGATATAGACGGCGAGCGAGGAACAGATAATATAGCAGATAGACAAAAGATAGAATTTACGGAAATCACTTCTGCGCAAGCGCTAGAAGCTTCACTCTCAGCAATAAATCAGTCATGCCCTGTTGCAATCTATATTGAGACTAGTGGCACGAACTACCATACCGATGAAATCTTAGCTATTGCAATAGCTCAAAAAGATATTAATTTTGTTTGCGACAAGCAAATTCTAGATGATAAAAATCTTCTTAAACTAATAGAGCAAGCTACTCTTTATGTCTATGATGCTAAAAGGACGTACTATTTAGGCAAACGACTAGGCATTTCTATGAGTAAAATAAAGACAGACATTATGTTGATGAATTACTTGATAGACCCTACAAATAGCGATAAAGAGCTTGCAGAAATTGCAAATGCATATGGAGTAAAGAGTGCCACAGAGGAAACGGTATATGGCAAAAATAGAAAGGATATTACGAAGATTTCTAAGGAACAGCTATTTTCTTATGTAGCTACGAAGGCCAATGCAGTTAACAGCCTAGTTGCTAATTTAGAAGCTAAATTAATGGAAAACTTCCTAGACTCGCTACTATATGATATCGAATTACCGCTTTCCCTTGTCCTTGCGGATATGGAGCGACAGGGTATCAATGTAGACTCTAATATCCTAGAAAATATCGGAGATGAGCTTACAGAAAAAATAACAACGATTACACAGGAGATTTACGAGCTTGCTGGCGAAGAGTTTAATATAAATTCTCCAAAGCAAATGGGTGTTATTCTGTTTGACAAGCTTGGTTTACCACCGATTAAGAAGACGAAAACTGGCTATTCTACGAGCGCCGATGTGTTAGAAAAGCTGGCAAACCAGCACCCTATTGTTGATAATATCTTGCTTCATCGTCAGCTTGTAAAACTGCAATCAACCTATATAGAAGGCTTGCTTAAGGTGATTAACAAAGATACTAATAAAATCCATACCTACTATAACCAAGCACTTACGGCTACAGGCCGACTTAGCAGCACAGAGCCAAATCTTCAGAATATCCCAATAAGACTAGAAGAGGGACGCAAAATTCGTAAAGCCTTTATTCCAGCAAAGTCAGGGTGGAAGCTACTAGCAGCAGATTATTCTCAAATTGAGCTTCGTATCCTAGCTCATATTGCTCAGGATGAGAACTTGATAGAGGCATTCCAGCAAGGGATTGATATTCATACGAAAACAGCCAGTGATGTCTTTGGTGTGGCATTAGACGAGGTTACATCTTTAATGAGGCGGCAGGCAAAGGCTGTAAACTTCGGCATCGTTTATGGCATAAGTGATTACGGTTTATCGCAGAATTTAAATATTGCCCGTAAAGAAGCGAAGGAATTTATCGAATTATACTTCAAGCACTTCCAAGGCGTTCATGATTATATGACGAAAATAGTTAAAGTTGCTAAAAAACAAGGATACGTCCAGACTATTTTGCAAAGAAGACGTTACTTGCCAGAAATAAATAGCTCTAACTTTAACCTACGAAGCTTTGCAGAGAGAACAGCCATGAATACACCTATCCAAGGCACAGCAGCAGATATTATTAAGCTAGCTATGGTAAAGCTGGCTGAAGAAATCAAGCAACGCAAGCTAGACAGCCGCATGCTACTGCAGGTACATGATGAACTAATATTCGAAGTACCTGAGCATGAACTAGAGATCATGACAAAGCTCGTACCAGAAATCATGGAAAACTGCACGAAATTATCAGTGCCTTTGCAGGTAGACGTTAGCATTGGAGATAACTGGTATGATGCGAAGTAATACAAGATAACTATTATAATATGTTAGAATATTAATCGACAACTATTAGATAGAGTGGGTGATAGTAATGCCAGAGTTACCTGAGGTTGAAACGGTACGTCAAACATTAACGCAGCTCGTCTTAAACAAAACAATTAAAGAAGTTAAAGTATCTTTGCCAAGGATTGTACGCAGTCCCCTGCTAGAGGACTTTGAAAATATTTTGCCAGGCAAGTCTATAACTGCAATAGATCGCCGAGGGAAATTCCTATTATTTCGTTTAAGTGGCGGTTGGACTCTAATATCCCATTTGCGTATGGAAGGTAATTATGGGGTGTTTGCAAGTTCGGAGCCAGTGGTAAAGCATACCCATGTAATATTCGTCTTTGACGATGGTACAGAGCTGAGGTATCGTGACGTTAGACAATTTGGTACTATGGATTTAATGAAGACTGACGAAGTTGATAATAGACCTCCAATAAACAAACTAGGACCTGAGCCATTTGCTGAGGATTGGACTTCAGATGTTTTTTATAAAAAACTAAAGAGCAAGAAAAAGAATATAAAAGCAGCTTTACTAGATCAAGAGGTTGTAGCAGGTGTTGGTAATATCTATGCAGATGAGATATTGTTCCGTTCAAAGGTAGCGCCAATGGTAGTAGCTGCAGATTTGTCTAAGCAGAAAGCAAAAAGTATCTATGAGAACACAAAACAGGTATTAGCTGAAGCGATAGAAGCTGGTGGCTCATCCGTTAAGTCCTATGTGAACGGACAGGGTAAAATGGGGATGTTTCAGCAGCAGTTGTTCGTTTACCAAAAACATGGTCAACCATGTACCGTCTGTGGAAGGGAAATATTGAAAACAAGAGTAGCTGGCAGAGGTACTCATTACTGCTCTAAATGTCAGAAATCGTAAGCTTAATAAGCATAATAAATATAATAAGCATAACAAGTAGCTAACTTAAGAGTTATTACATGCACCAACTCCTTCATGTGCCCATATTCTAGGTATGAGGAGGAGTTAGCATGACGTGGATATCTATTTTTGTTTTAGCATTTGCGGTTAGCCTAGACAGTTTTGGCGTCGGATTGACATATGGTCTTCGAAATATACGAATATCCATATTTCCTTTATTACTAATCTCATTGCTATCGGGATTGATGATTTTATTAGCTACACAGGTCGGTAGTGGTTTATTATATGTTATCCCAGAATCTTTAGCAGAAGCTTTAGGTGGCATAATTTTAATTGCAATTGGTATCTGGGCTATTTATAATCTGTTAACACAAAAGGATAAGAAAAATTCAGAGTCTAAACCTGAAAAGCGTAAGCATACAGGGTCTGATAACATCATAACTATAGAAGTAAAGAGACTAGGTATCTTAATCCAAATATTGAAGACGCCAAGTAAGGCTGATATAGATAAATCAGGAGAAATTAGTATAGCGGAGGCAGCTGTTTTGGGGTTGGCTTTATCACTTGACGCTTTTGGTGCTGGGATTGGAGCAGCATTAGTTGGATTTCCCCCATTACAAACTGCGGTACTAATTGCTATTTGTAGTTTTCTTTGTCTATATTTTGGTGTGTTGCTTGGAAGAACTTTTTCCAGTATCAAGCTATTTCAAAAGATTTCGTATTTACCAGGGACAATGCTGATTATTTTGGGATTGACTAAGATTTTTTACTAAGTGCATCAGAATTTATAATATCAGTTGAGGTATAATGATATGAAAATTGGAATTACAGGTGGAATTGCCAGTGGCAAGAGCTTAGTTACAGAAGCTATAAAAAACTTAGGCTATCACGTAGTTGATGCTGATATAGTGGCAAGGGATGTTGTCAAACAGGGAACGGAGTGCTACAGGCAAATAGTTTCTGAGTTTGGTGAAGATATACTAGAAGTAACTGGAGAAATAAATCGTAAGAAGCTAGGGGGAATCATTTTTAGTGATTTAAAGGCACGTGAGCGTTTAAATCAAATTACACACCCAGTTATACGTAGCTTGGTGTTAGCAGAAGCCGCCAAAATAGAAGAGGGTGAAGGAATCGTCTTTTTAGACATTCCTTTACTCTTTGAGACTGGCTATGAACACGCTGTAGATAGAACGGTGTTAGTTTATATATCCCATTCAATTCAAGTAAAAAGATTAATACAGCGCGATGCTATTGACGAAAATTATGCGAAAGCAAAAATAAGCTCACAAATGTCTTTAGAGAGAAAAAAAGAGCTTGCAGATTATATAATTGATAACAATGGGACAACCTCTAGCACTATAGAACAAACTCAAAAGGTTGTAGAAGCAATATTAAAGGGAGAATAAGATGAATTTTATTAAACAAAAGCGTTGGTGGTTGCTCCTGCTAGCCATAGTCTTAATTGTGTTAAATACTAACTTCTTTTGGAAGCTGGTATATCCTATCCCATATAAAGATATTATATGGGAGCAGGCAGAGTTGCTAGAGCAAGATCCAAGGCTTGTAGCTGCAGTTATCATGGTCGAAAGCAAATACAGAAAAGACAGTGTTTCAAAAAAAGGGGCATTAGGCTTGATGCAGGTAATGCCAAATACCGCTATGTGGGCAGCAGAAATTAATGGGATAGAATATACGTATATTGAGGAATTAGCTGAACCTCATACAAATATATATTTAGGCACGTGGTATTTGAAATTCCTAAATCATAAATACGAAAACAAACTACCTCTAGTATTGGCTGGATACAACAGTGGTCCAACTAGGGTTGATGAATGGTTACAGTATGGGGTGTGGGATGGTGAAAGCATCGAACAAATACCCTTTGGGGAGACTAGACATTATATACAAAGGGTGACTCACTTCTATGAAAGGTATAAAAAGATTTACTAAATATATATGTTTCTGAGCAGGATTTAAAATTATAAATGTCGAAATATATCAGGAAATAGTAAGTAGTAATTTGAGAAGCAAGTATAAATTATTATTGAAGGGAGTTAATTATGAAACCGATAAGAATTGCAATTAACGGGTATGGTAGGATAGGGCGCTTAGTTCACAGAAGGGTAATAGGTGACGAGCAAATTGAGGTAGTAGCTATAAATGCTAGTTATGATTCGTCAATCTTAGCACACATATTAAAATACGATACTATTCATGGTACATTTGATGCGGAGATTTCGGCTGATAATGACAACAATACAATAACAGTCAATGGAAAAACAATCACTAAGCTAGCAGAAAGAAATCCAGAGCTGCTACCGTGGAAAGATTTAGACATAGATATTGTAGTTGAAGCTACTGGTAAGTTTACCTCTAAAGAGGGCGCTTCATTACATTTAAAGGCAGGCGCTAAGAAGGTTTGTATCACTGCTCCAGGCAAAAATGAAGATGTAACTATCGTGATGGGTGTAAATGAACAAGAGTACGATAAAGAAAAACATCATATTGTATCTAATGCTTCATGCACTACTAATTGCTTAGCTCCAATAGCTAAAGTTTTACATGATAGCTTTGGTATAGAGCATGGTTTAATGACAACAGTACATGCATATACTAACGACCAGAAAAATTTAGATAACCCACACAAAGATTTACGTCGTGCTAGAGCATGTGCACAGTCAATCATCCCTACATCTACAGGAGCAGCCAGTGCAGTAGCTAAAGTTATCCCTGAACTTGCTGGCAAGCTAAATGGAATTTCATTACGTGTACCTACACCTAATGTATCTGTAGTTGATTTAGTTGCGGAATTAAAAGTACCTGTAACTAAAGAACAAGTAAACGATGCACTTAAAAGTGCAGCTAATAATGAATTAAAAGGTATTTTAGGTTATTCTGAAGAACCTCTAGTATCATCTGATTACGTTGGGAATAGCATGTCTAGTATTGTTGATAGTTTAACAACTATGCAAATTGGTGACAAAACAATTAAAGTATTCGCATGGTACGACAATGAATGGGGCTATTCATGTCGTGTCGTAGACTTAATCAAATATATGGTCAAGTAAGAATACGTGAACAATATCAACTGTTAAATGATTAACTGTTAGATATACTAAATATACTAAGGGGCACTAGCTAACTAGTGCCCCAAATCTATATGAGCTTTCATGTTACTGCATGTTACTTTGAGATCCCATAAGTTGTTGCTCTCCAAGTTGAACTAACTTACGAGTGATGTTACCACCAACAGCTCCACAATCACGAGAAGTCATCGTACCCCAGTAACCATTCTGAGGTGTTTGGATTCCAAGTTCAGAAGCTACTTCGTATTTGAATTGGTCTAAAGCTTGGTAAGCTTCAGGTACTACTAACCAGTTGCTTGGACGTTCTTGACCTACACCCATTTGCTACACCTCCTTTCTCAATGGTGTACCCTTATTATGTGACATCAGTTTAGTGTGATACTGGGAATGTATTGGTGCTGGTGGAAACACATGTAATAACAATTAATAGAAAAAACAAGACCAAAGCGTTCACTTAAGGTCTTGTTTTCATTTTGCCTACACTTTTTGAAGAACAAGTTGTCATTTATTACTTAAAAATACTAATATTCACCTAGAACAGACCTGGCGATGTTATAAGCGTGGTCTCCCATTCTTTCTAAATTACTTAAGGTGTCTAAGAATACTATTCCTGCATTGCCACTACATATTCCTTTATTTAGGCGTTTTATGTGGCCCTTTCTAAAGGCGCGCTCGTATTTGTCGATACGTTCTTCGTTTTCCATGACTTTGCGAGCTAATTCTTTATCGTTCTTCTGTAATGCTTCCATGGCCATTTGAATTGACTCGTCAACAATCTCAACCATTTGCTTGAGATCTTTATATGCATCTGGAGAGAAGACAATCTTTTTATCAATTTTATATTCTCCAAGCTCTAGAATGTTTTCTGCATGGTCACCAATTCGTTCAATGTCATTAATCGTTTGAAATAGCTGGTTATGACGGCTTGAGTCTTTTTCAGATAAAGAGCTTTGTGACAATTGAACCATATATTCTGTTATACGCTTATCAAGCTCATTTACTAAAGCTTCTTTTTGTTTAGCAATTGCGGCACGTTTATGATTGCCCTCGAAGAAGTATTCAGTAGCGTCATTAAATGCTTCGCGAGCTATATTACCCATGCGTGTAAGCTCGTTTACTACTTGTCCAAGTGCAATATTTGGTGTAGAAAGGAAATGTTGATTTAAATGCTTCGTGCCAAATTCAATTTCGATATCATCTCCAGGTATCATCTTAGTTACTACAGCAGCTAATAAACCAGTTAGTGGCAAGAATATTAAAGCGTTAGTAATGTTGAAAATACCATGTGCATAGGCGATTTGTAACTTTATATCGGCGCCAGTGTATGATGCAAGCCATAATACTAAAGCAGCAACTGGAGTTAAGAATATTATAAAAATAACTGTACCAAAAGCATTAAAGATAAAATGTGTCAAGGCAGCGCGTCTAGCACTAATAGATGCGCCGATAGCTGCAAGGGCTGCAGTAATTGTTGTACCGATGTTTTCGCCGAAAAGTATTGGTAGAGCTTGGTGGAAGGTTACTCCGCCTTGATAAGCAAGCTCCTGTAGCACACCAATAGTCGCTGTACTACTTTGCACTACCGCAGTAAACATCATTCCAACTAAAACTCCAAGAATTTTTACATCACCTAAAGTTGTCATTAACTCAGTAAAAACAGGCCAGTAACGAAGAGGTCTCATAGCATCAGACATAAGGTTAAGTCCTAAGAATAACATTCCAGCACCAAATACGACTTGTCCGAAGTAATTAACTTTTTTACGTTTCGTAAAGAACAATAAAACCATTCCAACACCAATCATTGGCATGGCATATTTACTGATTTTGAAACCGATTAAGAAGGCAGTTACTGTTGTACCAATATTAGCACCCATAATGACACCTATCGCTTGCTTAAGTGTCATGAGTCCAGCATTTACAAAGCCAATGGCCATGACCGTAGTACCAGTACTACTTTGTATAATGCCAGTAACTAAAGCTCCTGCGACCACTCCCATAAATGGGTTTGTTGTCATGCGTTCTAACATTCTACGCAATTTTTCTCCAGCAGTTTTTTGTAGTCCATCTGACATATAATGTAAACCGAATAGGAAAACACCAAGGCCACCAAAAAAGCTGAAGATTAAACTTTGCCATTCTATCTCCATGTTTCTCCAATATCCCCTTTAAAGATAGTATTTTATTAAAAAAGCATGTAATTATCGATGTGGAAAAATGCAAATAATATGTAGAACCCCAATCATTATAACGTACTATAATCATTAATGGAACAGAAAACGACAAACTGTTACAAAACATTTTATAATGTAAAATAAGAAAGCAGGCTATAATTACTAGCCTGCTGATGATGAAACTATCATGATTGTAAAATTGCTCATGAGGTCAATTTCATACGGTATTTTTAAGTGCTTTCCATTAGGGTCCGTTAGCAATCTAACAACGGGACGCTGTGGATAGCTTGGATTTATTCTGCTAATTACTGCTATTTGACCAGTGTTTAATTTCACTGTTACACCAAGTGGGTATATGGCGATATTTTCCACAAACTTTTTAATGATTTTGTGGTCAAAGTGATAATCTCCACCACCTAAGATTAATTCAAAGGCTTCGTGAGGTAAATGAGAAGCTCTATACACTCGATTAGACGTAAGAGCATCATACACATCAGTGATTGATACGATTTTAGCAAAGTCGTGCTGATCTTGACTTTGAATTTGTCTAGGGTAGCCTGTGCCGTTATAGCGCTCATGGTGTTGATAAGCAACATGGGCAGACTTTAAAGATATTCCAGGTTGAGATTTTAATATCTCATAACCATATTCTGCGTGTTTTTTCATAATATCAAATTCTTCTGTAGTTAATCTGTCAGGCTTACATAATATCTCCATTGGGACTTTGGTTTTCCCTATATCATGGAGCATTGCACCAATACCAAGTTCCCGTATATCACTGTTATTATAACCTAAGGACATTCCTAATGCTGAAGATAGTATTCCAACATTAACACTATGGTGGTATAAATAATCATCCTTTTGATGAATATTAACCATTTGATACATAACATGTTTATTAGATTGCAAATCTTTAATAATATCGTCGAATAGCTTATTGAATTCTTTTGCCAATGTCGGGCTAGCTAATTTTGATTTGCTTTTTTGTGAATCAAATAGAGTTGTCATTGTTGTATGCACTTTACTAAGCGCTTTGCGCCTTGTCTCTTCAGATACTATGTCCTCGACAAGTATATCGTCGGTACGACCGTCTTCTATATATACATAAGGAATATTGATTTGCTCTAATCTACGTATCAAAGAATTGGTTAAAGAAACACCGCTACTTAATAAAATTTGTCCGTTGTCATTGAGGATATTTTTTGCTATTACATATCCATCTTCTAAGTTACTAGTTGCAACTAATCTCACTGTCTTGCCTCCCAATTCAACGACGTAAAGCACAATTATATTTTATTAAAAAAAATATAACTATACAAGTGTTATGATATAATAATGAATATAATATTAAAGGTGTGATTTTATGCGATGTCCATTTTGCGAATCGATGCGAACCCGAGTGCTTGATTCAAGGCCGATTAATGATGGTAGACAAATTCGTCGCAGACGAGAGTGTGAACAATGTACTAAAAGATTTACCAGTTTTGAGATTATTGAGCAGAAGCCGATAATTGTTGTTAAAAAGGATGGCAGCCGTGAAGAGTTTAATCGCCAAAAGCTCATCCGAGGATTAATGCGGGCAGGTGTAAAGAGGAATGTTCCAATTGAAACCTGGGAGGAAGTTGTAGATACAATTGAACGGGAGTTTCAAAATGATGTCAGAAGTGAATTTCCATCTGCAGAAGTTGGTGACCGAGTTTTAGAAAAGATAAAGCATATTGATGAAGTTGCATATATCCGCTTTGCATCTGTTTATAAAGAATTTGAAAACACTAGTGCCTTCCTAGACGAATTAAAACAGTTGTTAAAGTAAATACTATCCTCTAATGTATGAATATATTGGAGGATTTTATGTTTATTAAATCTGTTTCTGTTAGAATTATATATCTAGTGCTAATTGTTAGCATATTGGCTTCGTGCAATACTGATTTAAGAAGACCAGAAGGGCAAGAAATTGATAATTCTAAAGAGCAATATCATGGTCCATATATAGTTGCTACCTTAGAGAATCCTACTAAAAAGGATTTTTTTCCATTTAATCTACCTTCGTTCAATAATAATCAGCACAGATTCGAGCACTTAGTTTTTGATGGGATATTACAGTTAGATAAGGAGAAGGGCTTCTCTGCTAGTTTAGGGAGTGTAGAGTTTAACCAAGATTATAACCAAGCGACAATTTCTCTGGATGATCGGAGTTGGCATGATGGTCAGCCAATAACTGCAGATGATGTTGTTCATACTTATGAGTTACTTTATCGTAATAGTGAGATTGTCCAGTTTCATAATATTCTACTGCATATTAATGGTGCTACAAGCTATATGTCCAGAGTAGCGGATTCTATTACTGGTATAGAAGTAATAAATGATAAGCAAATTGTATTTTCCTTTGACATTATAGATGTAGAAAACATATTAATATTTACATATCCGATTATCCCGAAGCATGTATATGGTGAGCTAAATGACGATAATGCTAGTAAGCTGTTCCAAGAGATTTTACTTGGATCTGGTGAGTACCGAGCTTCTAAATTACAAAATAACGAAATTCATTTAGTTAAAACAAATGGGGATACAGGACAAAAAAGTGAATATATTTGGCGCACATATAACCCTGAACAATTGCTTAATGCACTATATACTGAAGAAGTTGATATCTTTTATACAAACTCCAAATTTGCAACTGAATATATAGGGGAACTCCCTAATTACAGCGTTAAAACTGAAGCGGGAACTATGTTTTACTACCTTGGCTTCAATTTTGATAAAGACTACCTAGATAAAAATCTAAGACAAAGATTAAGAGAGGCAGTTCTTACAGCAAGTAAAAATGGAATTGAAAATGAATATGAATATGAATTGCAAAATGATTTTGGCCAGTCTAAACGAATGTTAGATTTAGTGTATATAGAAGGAATGGCGTCTATTGAAAGGATGGCAAACGTCGTTGCTCAATCACTCGAACAATTGGGCGTTGGGGTTAATAAGCGTCCCGTAGCCTTAGACAGCTATATCCGTGAGTTGTATGTAGATAGGGATTTTGATCTCTTTATTAGCGTTGGCGCATATTCGACTATGCCTTACCAGAGCCAATGGTGGAGTGCTAGTCAATTAACTGAAAATAATGGCTATAACGTTACAGGCTTTGTTAGTAAGTACGATGAGCAGCTACAAGAAACCAACTTAACCCCCTATTTCCTTCAAACTGAAGCTGTCGAAACTACAGAAGTCATTACAACTTTATACAATAAGCTGCAGCAAGAAATAGATGAAGAGGTACCATATTTTTTACTGACAGAAGTTCAGGATACATGGCTTGTACACAGTAGAGTCAAACAATATAATTTCCACTAAAAACCATTGCATTCCTAATATATTCTTAGTATAATAATCCTTGTCCCTAAAAAATAGACTAAAAAATAATGGAAATACAAATTATCTGTTGACGATGGGGTTTGGATATGATACAATAAATCTTGTCGCTAAGAAATGGACGATTAGCTCAGCTGGGAGAGCACCTGCCTTACAAGCAGGGGGTCGGCGGTTCGATCCCGTCATCGTCCACCATTAGGAGCTGTGGTGTAGAGGCCTAACATGCCTGCCTGTCACGCAGGAGATCGCGGGTTCGAATCCCGTCAGCTCCGCCATTTTAATATTAGTTTTGGCTTGGTAGCTCAGTCGGTAGAGCAGTGGACTGAAAATCCACGTGTCGGCGGTTCGATTCCGTCCCAAGCCACCATATTTTGCGGAAGTGGCTCAGTGGTAGAGTATCGCCTTGCCAAGGCGAGGGTCGCGGGTTCGAATCCCGTCTTCCGCTCCATGATTTGGCGGCATAGCCAAGTGGTAAGGCAGGAGACTGCAAATCTCTTATCCTCAGTTCGATTCTGAGTGCCGCCTCCATTTATACCATACCATGCCGGGGTGGTGGAATTGGCAGACACACAGGACTTAAAATCCTGCGAGGCTCAAATCTCGTACCGGTTCAAGTCCGGTCCTCGGCACCAAAAGCATTGGTTGTAAAACCAATGCTTTTTACATATGTATCAGAGTTTTTAACGTATCAGAATTTTTAATTGCATATGCCTTATGGATGTAGTATAATGACTCAGTAATAACGGCATACTTATATTATAACAGGACAAGTTCTAATATGTAGAATCAGATAAGAGAGGATAAACATAGCTGAGAGTTTATCTGTGAATTGCTATTAGAATACCACCTGGATATTTCTTAAGGAAACTTAAGCGTTTAATTAGCGATACTTAATTACAATGAGCTTGTGTTAATAGGTAACTCTATTAATACAATAAAACATTGGGTGGAACCGCGAACACTTCGCCCCAGTATTTAGGGGAGTAGTGTTTTTTATTATACTTTTTTACTTAAACAAGGAGGTTTTTGATATGGTCAAAATTACACTTAAGGATGGGTCTATAAAGGAGCTTGAATCAGGAGTAACAATTAAAGAAATAGCAGGTGCAATAAGTCCAGGTTTGAAGAAGAAAGCTATTGCAGGTAAAGTGAATGACAAAAATGTTGATTTAATAACTCCTGTTACTGAGGATAGCGAAGTGGAAATCATTACGATAGATTCTCCTGAAGGGTTGAAAATCTATCGTCACAGTGCGGCCCATATATTAGCACAGGCGGTGAAGCGACTATACCCTAATGCAAAATTTGGAATAGGGCCAGATATTGAAAATGGCTTCTACTATGATATTTCTTTAGATGAGCCTGTTAGTATTGAAGAATTGCCGAAGATAGAGCAGGAAATTAACCGTGTGATTAAGGAAGATCATAAAATTTGTCGCGAAGTTTTAAGTCGAGATGAAGCCATTGAGCGCTTTAAATCTGCTGGCGAGTACATGAAAGAAGAACTAATCTCTGAATTACCTGACGATGTAGAAATTTCTATCTACCATCAAGGTGAATTTACTGACTTATGCTCTGGGCCACACCTTGAGTCTACAGGGAAGCTCAAAAACATTAAACTCTTAAGTGTTGCTGGTGCATATTGGCGCGGAAGCTCAGATAATGAAATGCTTACTCGTATCTATGGTGTTGCTTTTCCAAAGAAAGAAGATTTGGCAGAGTATTTACACTTTTTAGAAGAGGCGAAAAAGCGTGACCACAGAAAACTAGGTCGTGAACTTGATTTGTTTAGTTTTTCAGAGGATGCTCCTGGAATGCCGTTTTACCATCCTAAGGGTATGATTTTACGTAATCAGCTAGAAAACTTTTGGCGTCATGAGCACGCTAAAGCTGGCTACGATGAGATTAAAACTCCGATTATTCTAAATCAAAAACTTTGGGAACAATCTGGGCACTGGGATCATTACCAAGAAAATATGTACTTTACAAAGGTTGATAATACGGATTTTGCACTTAAGCCAATGAATTGTCCTGGAGGTATGATTGTTTATAAGACAAAGCTACGTAGCTATCGCGACTTACCAATTAGGTTAGGTGAGCTAGGGCTTGTGCATCGCCATGAGTTATCTGGAGCTTTAAATGGATTATTAAGGGTGCGTTGCTTTACTCAGGATGATGCTCATCTGTTTGTGCTTCCAGAGCAAATTGAAGAGGAAGTTAATGGGGTAATATCTTTAGTAGATAGGTTCTACAAAATATTTGGTTTTGAATACCATGTGGAATTGTCTACAAGACCAGAAAAATCTATGGGCTCAGACGAGCTATGGGATAAGGCTATTAATGCCTTAAGGAATGTACTTGAAAAGCGTGGTATGGATTATAAGGTCAACGAAGGTGATGGAGCTTTTTATGGTCCGAAGATTGACTTCCACGTGAAGGATAGTCTGAAGCGTACATGGCAATGTGGTACTGTACAACTAGATTTCCAATTGCCTGAAAAATTCGACTTAACATATATCGGGGAAGATAATCAAAAGCATCGTCCTGTAACCTTGCACCGCGTTATTTATGGATCTATGGAGCGCTTTATGGCATTGCTAGTAGAACATTACGCAGGCGCGTTTCCAGTTTGGCTTGCTCCTGAGCAAGTGAGAATTATACCAGTATCTTCAGTTCATAATGAGTATGCTATAACAATTGCAGAAAAGTTAAAAGATAAAGGTATTCGTGTAACGACTGATGAGCGCAACGAGAAAATTGGCTTTAAAATACGCGAAGGGCAAATGCAAAAGGTTCCGTATATATTAGTTGTAGGTGATAAGGAAATCGAAGATGCTGGTGTTGCAGTTAGATTTCGTGGTGAAGACTTAGGATTTGAGAAATTTGACAGCTTTGCAGATAAAATAATTGATGATATTAAGGAATATAAATAGAATATATAGTAGAAATAAAGAAACAACCTCGAATTATTATAAGGTTGTTTCTTTATGTTTATTTCTGGCATATATAAATAAATGCAGGCGGTATATTTAACGGTACAAACTGAATTGTTACCTTGGAAAAGTTCTTGCTAAGTAGTTGTTTCATCTGTAGGGAGTATTGATAGGCAACAAAGATGCCATCGTCACTCAAGGATTCAATTACTTGCTCCATGATTGCCTGCCTACCCGTTTCAGAAAAGGTTGCTAAGGGTAAACAAGATATTATACAATCAACTTCAGAGGCACCATAGCTGGATAATGTGTCTTTTAATTCGTAAGCATCTTTACAATATGCTGCAGTTTTGTAAATATTCTTTAATACTGCACGCATTTCGTCGTCATATTCAAAGATATAAAAATCTGTATCTGATTTTTTAGAATTATATATTTCCTGTGTAATTACACCTGTTCCTGCGCCAAGCTCTACAACTGAGTTTGTTTTATTGAAATCAACAGTCTCGAGCATCTTTCTGACAAGATATCTTGAGCTTGGAGTAATGCTGCCAATTTGTTTTGGTTTTTTTATAAATTTATATAGAAATGTTGCTTTTTCGTTTAATGTAGACCATGACATTTTTGCAATTCTCCTTTCCATGGAAATATTATAGCCAATGAAGTTGCATATTATTAGATTTAAAGGAAATAAAGTTAATACAAATGAAAGGGGTATAAACCTTGGGAACTATTACGTACATTAAGAATATGGTAAAAGATAAGTACATCGCATCCATTACTCCGACTTCCATCTATGGAGTAAAGGATGTCTGTAAAAAGATTGATTTTAGCAAAGACAATGTAATTGTCGAATACGGTCCTGGACTAGGTGTATTTAGTACATACATATTAGATAACATGACTAAAGATTCCAAACTTATTCTTATCGAAAGAAATAATGATTTTGTAGACCATTTAAAAAAAGAAATAAAAGATAGTCGTGTTACTATATATCATGATAGTGCCGAGGTTGTCAATGAAGCACTTGCTGAACTAGGCTTAACTGAAGCTGATTATATTATCTCAGGGATACCATTCAGCTTTTTAACTAAGGATATTAGAGATATCATTATTGAATCCACATATAATTGCTTAAAACCTGGTGGTAAATTTTTGACATATCAAACTTTTTTCCAAAAGAATCGCTACCTAAGGGAAGGAATTGAGATTCGTTTTTCTAGAATAAATGATTCCTATTGCTTTTTAAATGCACCTCCGCTGAAAATTCATGAAGGAATTAAAGAATAATTACACAATTAAGAATATACCCTTGACATTTGCTAAGATACCTGATAGTATTACCTAATGACAAGAAGGAGCATCCGCTTCTCACCTGATTGACGCAAGTGTTGACGGGTATAACTACAACCGATTGAGTGTATACAATACCTATGGTTAGAGTTAGTGCGGATGATTTCATTCGCACTTTTTTATTTGTCGTGTTAAATAAGCCTGACAAGATTTGTCGACAAAGGTGAAGTATATTAATCAGGAGGTGTAACTTATTAGCAAAGATTTATTAGTCAACGAAGGAATTAAAGCAAGGGAAGTACGCTTAATCGATGTTGAGGGTGAACAATTAGGAATTATCCCTATACGAGAAGCGTTGCAGAAAGCAGTGGAAAGAAACTTGGATTTAGTGAATGTAGCTCCAACTGCTAATCCACCAGTATGTCGAATTATGGACTACGGTAAGTTTCGCTACGAACAAGCAAAAAAAGAAAAAGAAGCTCGTAAGAATCAAAAAGTTATTAGTGTTAAAGAAATTCGCCTAAGTACTAATATTGAAGAAAATGATTTTCAGACTAAGCTTCGTAACGCTCGGAAGTTCCTAGAGAAGGGCGATAAAGTAAAGGCTTCGATTCGTTTCAGAGGTCGTCAAATCGCTCATAGTGGTTTAGGAAAAGACGTTTTAATGAAGCTTTATGAAAATGTTAAGGATATAGCTACTATGGAGCGAACACCTAAGATGGAAGGTCGCAGTATGCTAATGATTTTAACTCCATCAAACGAGAAATAGTAGGAGGATATGGAAAATGCCTAAAATGAAAACACATCGTGGTTTAGCAAAGCGTTTAAAGAGAACTGGGAGTGGCAAGTTAAAGCGTGGTAGCGCGTATACAAGCCATATGTTTAGTAACAAGAGCCAAGATCAAAAACGTAAGCTGCGTAAGGGTGGACTTGTTTCTAAAGGTGACCAAAGACGCATTGCACAATTAATTACACATATCTAAAATAACAACAATTACAATTATTGAAATATAAGTAGGAGGTCTTGTCATGCCAAGAGTAAAAGGCGGATATACAACACGTCAAAGACGTAAAAAGGTACTAAAATTGGCTCGTGGATATTTCGGGTCTAAACATACATTATTTAGAACAGCTAAGCAACAGGTGATGAAATCACTAATGTTTGCTTACCGTGATCGTCGTCAGAAAAAGCGTGATTTCCGTAAGCTATGGATTACACGTATTAATGCAGCAGCGCGTACTAACGGTTTAAGCTACAGTAACTTAATCCACGGATTAAAATCAGCTGGAGTTGAAGTTAACCGTAAAATGCTAGCTGATCTTGCAGTAAATGATAAAGCTGGATTTGCTGAGTTAGCAAATGTAGCTAAACAAAAAATCAACGCATAAGTACTGAATATAGAAAACCTTGTTTAAATAGCAAGGTTTTTTCGTTTGTAACGGTCTTAAAGTCAGTTGCAATCTATATACATTTTAGTTATGATGATAATGAATACATAGCATATATTGGGAAGAGGTGTGTGTAAGTATGTTGTTAGTAAGTGAATTTCGTAATACACCTGCAGTAACGGTTGAACCTAGCACATCCTTAAAAGAGTGTTTAGACATAATGGAGCGTGAGAGATTTCGTCATCTACTAGTTATTGAAGCTGGGAAGTTAGTAGGAATTGTAGTTAGAAAAGATATTGAAGGGGCATTGCGACAGCCTTCAAGGTATCCTGAGACACCAGTTGAGTGGGTAATGTCAAAAAATCTCGTTACCGTTAATAACGATACGTCGTTGTTAGATGCTTTGAAATTAATGAAAAAATACAAATATAGTGGGTTGCCTGTAATGGATGGTGACCAGGTAGCAGGTATGTTTACAGAAACAGACGTAGTAAAAGCCTTTATAGCTATTATTGAAAGAGAGAACATATCATAGAGAGCAAATGCAGTGTAAATAAGGGCACTATTTATTTGGAGTGAATTAAGTGAAACAAAAACAATATGCAGTACTAGGCCTAGGCCGCTTTGGTGGTAGTATCGCAACGAGTTTATACAATATGGGACATGAAGTTTTAGCAATAGATATTAACGAAGATAAGGTACAAGCTTATTCTAATGCTGTATCACAGGCTGTGCAAGCAGATTCGACGGACGAAAAGGCATTAAAAGCTTTAGGAATTCGTAATTTCTCTGTTGTGGTAGTAGCCATTGGACAAGATATACAGGCTAGTATTATGGCATCGTTAATAGTAAAAGAGATGGGCGTAAAGCATATCGTAGTAAAAGCTCAAAATGACCTTCATGGTAAGGTGTTAGAGAAGATTGGTGTAGATAGGGTTGTATTCCCGGAGCGTGATATGGGTGCCCGTGTGGCACACAATCTTTTATCGCCAAATATTATTGATTTCATAGAGCTGTCGCCAGAGTATAGTATTTTAGAGTTTGTCGCAACAAAATCAATGGTTGGGAAATCGCTCATAGAGCTAAATATTAGAGCTAAATATGGAATAAATATTATGGCTATAAAATCGGGCAAGAATAAAATTAATGTAGCCCCAATGGCGACCGATGTAGTTCAAGAGGATGATGTTTTAGTTGTGGTAGGGCATAAGGAAGACTTGAAAGTATTTGAAGGGAAAATGGCTGATGATAGTGACTAAGAGTATCCAGTCGCTAGATAACCCGCGAATTAAATACATTAATAAGTTAAAGCAAAGGAAATATCGTAAGCAAGAAGCATCATTTATAATAGAAGGCGAAAAGATAATCCTTGAGGCACTAAAACGTAACAAACTTGCAAATTATTATAAAGTCAAAGAATTATATGTTAGTGACTCTTTTGCTTTTCAGAATCTTATTATAAGTGATATAGAAAAAATTCCGGTTTATACGGTTACCGACAAGGTCTTTTCTAATATTTCAACGGTGCAATCGCCACAGGGCTGCCTAGCGGTCATAGAAAAGGTGGATTTGGACATAGCACAGGTATTAGAATTACGCGATAAGCAAGCTACTAAAAAATATCAATTAATCTTCCTGTTAGATGGAATTCAAGATCCTGGAAATGTCGGTACCATTATAAGAACTGCTGATGCTGTAGGTGCAGAGGCAGTGATATTAGGAGCTGGCACAGTAGATACTTTTAATGATAAGGTAATACGTTCAGCAATGGGAAGTATATTTCACGTACCAGTTTTAGAATTAGAAATTATTACTGCTGCTAAGATTTTAAAGGAACAGCAATACCAGTTGCTGGCAGCAGATTTATCAGGAGTATCTTATTTTGATTTACATAGTAGCATGGATATGTCGGAGGCTAAGCTTGCAATTGTCTTAGGCAATGAAGGTAGTGGTCTGTCGGATGGAATAAAGCAGAACGTTGACTCCTTTGTATCAATTCCCATGCCAGGCTCAGCAGAGTCGTTAAATGTATCTGTTGCTGCAGGCATTATTGCATTTGATATTGTACGGCAGTGGGGCTTGCAAAACCAATCGTAGCAATGTATAATAATGTTCAAACTTTAGCTTTATATAATTAAATATTTAAACAAGTGATGCAGGAGCGAGTAAGTTTATTGTCGTATACAGGAAGGGTCATATTTACTGAAAATGACCTTGCGTATGATTTGCTGAAATTCCCTCCGAAGACTCCTATCCGGAACTAAAGTATGGATAGTCGGCTGAAGCCGTTATATTAATGAAGCTGGGAAACAATATTAATAATGTTTCCAATTAGGGTGGTAACGCGAGCCTTCGTCCCTTTATTTGGGGTGAAGGCTTTTTTTGGTTTATAAGAATGTGACTACTGAAAGAGAGGTGAACAATATCTGCTCGGTGCAATGAAAGCAGCAGATATTACAAGCTATGCGTGAAAAGTTGATGGAGTTAAAGGAAGTTGCTAGCAAGCAGCTTGAGAAGCTACAGGAGCAAAAAGACATACAGGATTTAAAGGTTAAAATTTTAGGTAAAAAAGGTGAGTTAACATCAATTCTTAGGAACATGGGTCAGCTGTCTCCGGAGGAGCGTCCTATTATAGGTCAGGTGGCAAATGAAGTTCGTGAGCTTTTGGAAAATAAATTTCAATTAAAATTTTCTGAACTAGAGCAAAAAGCCGAGGAAAAACAACTTGAGCAGGAATCGATTGATGTGACTCTTCCTGGTAGACCAGTTGCTCTTGGATGTCAGCATCCTTTAACCTTAGTTGCCAGAGATATCGAAGATATTTTTATTGGTTTAGGCTATGAAGTGGCAGAAGGGCCAGAAGTTGAACAGGATTATTATAATTTCGAAGCTTTAAATCTACCGAAGAATCATCCTGCTCGAGATATGCAGGACTCCTTTTATATTACTGAAGAGCTATTAATGAGAACTCACACTTCACCAGTACAGGTAAGAACTATGGAGCATAAACGTCCAGAGGTTCCAGTGAAAATTATTTGTCCAGGGCGTGTTTATCGCCGTGACGACGATGATGCTACGCACTCCCATGTTTTTATGCAGGCTGAGGGCTTAGTAATTGACGAAAATATTCGTATGAGCGATTTAAAAGGAACGTTATTGACTTTTGCTAGGCAAATGTTTGGTGACCAGCAGGAAATTCGTTTGCGTCCTAGCTTCTTCCCGTTCACTGAACCGAGTGCTGAAGTAGATGTATCCTGTATAATCTGTGAGGGCAGCGGATGTAGAGTTTGTAAGCAAACAGGCTGGTTAGAAATACTAGGCTCTGGTATGGTGCACCCGAAGGTGTTAGAGATGTCTGGGTATGACTCTAATAAATATAGTGGCTTTGCTTTTGGTATGGGTATAGAGCGTATTGCAATGCTTAAATACGGAATAGAAGATATTCGTCAATTTTATATGAATGACGTTAGATTTCTTCATCAATTTCAAAGAAGGGCATAGGAGGATTAGACAATGAATGTATCATACAAATGGCTAAGTGAATGGATTGATCTTACTGATGTCACTCCAGAGATTGTTGCCGACAAATTAACAAATGCTGGAATTGAAGTAGACAGTATAGATAAACTTGATCAGGGTGTACAAGGTGTGGTAGTAGGTAAAGTGCTAAAGGCAGAACAGCATCCTAATGCGGATAAGCTCCGTGTTTGTACGGTAGATGTAGGGGAGTCTGAGCCGCTACAAATCGTATGTGGGGCGGCAAATGTTGCAAAAGATCAGTTAGTGCCAGTGGCAAAGGTAGGAGCTGTGCTGCCAGGAAATTTTAAAATAAAAAAATCAAAGCTCAGGGGTGTTGAGTCACAGGGAATGATTTGCTCTGGACAAGAGCTTGGATTAGAAAATAAATATATACCTAAGGAACTTCAAGACGGTATTTACGTGCTGCCTGAAAATTATCCATTAGGTAGTGATGTGCGACCTATATTTAATTTAGATGATACGGTTCTTGAATTAGATTTGACGCCAAATCGCTCTGACTGTTTAAGTATGCGTGGAGTCGCCTATGAAATGGCAGCGTTACTTAACAAACAGGTTAAAAAGCCGCAAGTGGAAATGACTGAGTTAGAGCAGGAGCATATAGATAAACTGATTACACTTGACGTTCAAGACTCAGAGTTATGCCCGCGTTATGCTGGCCGGATTGTGAAGGGTGTTACTATTGGACCTTCGCCAATGTGGTTAAGGAATAGACTGCAGGCTGCAGGGATAAGATCTATTAACAATATCGTTGATATTACTAATCTAATCCTACTAGAGTATGGGCAGCCTCTACATGCCTTTGACTACGACCGCCTAGCTAATCAAAAAGTGGTTGTTAGACGTGCAAAAGCTAATGAAATGATTAAAACATTAGATGAAATTGAGCGCAAGCTAACAGAAGATATGCTGGTAATAGCTGATGATAAAGAAGCAATTGCAATAGCTGGTGTAATGGGTGGTTATGATTCTGAGGTAACGTCTGAAACTAAGAATATCTTTATAGAATCTGCATGCTTTAATTCTGTTAGCGTCAGGAAAACATCTACGGCATTTGGGTTACGTACAGAAGCAAGTATTCGCTTCGAAAAGGGCACAGACCCTAACATAGTGACAGAAGCTGTAGACCGCGCTGCTGTATTAATGGCGCAATTAGGAGGAGGAGAGATTGTACAGGGGATAGTTGATTCTAGCCCTGGAGAGGTTCAGAATAGCCCTGTTGCAATAGAAGTTAATCGCATTAACCAACGTGTTGGTACAGAACTCACTAAAGAGCAGATGATAGAAATATTTAATCGTTTGCAATTTACAGTGAAAGAGCAGGGAGACGAGCTGCTAGTCAGTGTACCTACTAGACGCAGAGATATAACGATAGCAGAAGATTTATCAGAGGAAGTAGCCCGTCTATACGGTTATGAGAACATTCCTACTACGCTGCCAATTGGACAGTCTACACAGGGACGTTTAACGGATGAACAGCAAGCTCGCAGGCGAGTTCGTGATTGCTTGATTTCAGCGGGCTGGTATGAAGCCGTTTCTTACAGCTTTATCAATCCAAATAGAGTTACGGAGCTAGAGCTAAACGATGATATATATCAGAAGATGATTCCGTTAAAGATGCCACTATCAGAAGAACGTAGTCACTTGCGCACTACAATGCTGCCTTCGATGCTAGAGCTAGCACAGTATAATAGTAATCATAAAAACGAGGCAATTAAACTGTTTGAACTTGGCAAGGTGTTTAGGCCGAAAGAGCTACCACTTAAGGAGCTTCCAGAGGAGAAGATTACTGTAGCGGGGATCGCTTACGGCAATATTAATGGTCTCCATTGGTCAAATCAAACACAAGCAGTTGACTTTTACTATGTTAAAGGAGTTCTAGAGCAGCTATTTAGCTATCTTGGGCTAAATCAGTCTGGAATTAGTTATAGACCTGTTACAAAGCCAGCACTTCATCCAGGACAAACGGCAGTTATCGAGATTAATGGTGAAGAAGTTGGGTATATAGGCCAGTTGCATCCTAAAGTAATTAAGCAATTTAACTTGCCAAAGACTTATTACTTTGAGCTTGATTATGAAAAGCTGTTAGAGCACGCTAATTTCAAAATACAATACCAGAGTCTTCCGCGCTATCCTGCGATAAAAAGGGATATTGCAATGGTTATAGCCGAGGAAACGAATGCGTCTGATATAATGGATACTATTAAGAAGTCTGGGGGAGACTTGCTAATCGATATTCAACTGTTTGATGTTTATGCAGGTAAAGGTATCGAAGCAGGTAAGAAGAGTCTTGCTTTCTCCCTTACCTACAGAAATCGAGAAAAGACTTTGACTGATGAGGAAGTTCAGGTATCAATTGACAGTATATTAGCTGAATTAGAGTCGAAATGGCAGGCTGAGCTTAGAAAATAATTTCTTTTCACAGGAAGGAATCTTGGTAATATAACTCGAATAAGAGGAATAATGTATCTAGGAGGGAACATTATGTCCGATAAAAACAAAATCACAATCGAAATTTTTGGTCAGCATTACACACTTAAAGGGACAGCTTCTTCAAACCATATGCGTCTAGTTGCAGGTTATGTAGACGATAAAATGAATCAATTATCTGAGAGTAACCCAAGATTAGATGGACGCAAGGTGGCTGTTTTAACAGCTGTAAACATTGCGGATGAATACTTTAGACTTAAAGAGGAATATGATGAATTATTGAAATTGATTGAAAAGCAAGAAGGATAATCAAGCTCAGAGAAAAAGTGGGTGAGTTATGCATTTCATTGATTTACTTATTATTATCTTTCTTATAGTGGCCGTCAATAGAGGCTATCGTAGAGGATTTATTCTGCAGTTTATTAGCTTAATTAGTGTCATAGCGGCTGTTGCGATAGCATACATGTTTTATCCAATAGTAGCAAAAATCATACGACCGTTCTTTAACATGCAAGAATTGCATGAAATGTTTTCGTTGCCAATTCCTTTGGGTGTATCAGTTAATGAAATGGCAGCTACGGCGATTGCCTTTGCTTTATTATTTATAGGCTCAAGAATAGGACTGATGGTATTTGCGCGGACACTAGATGTAGTCTGTCGGTTACCAGTTCTAAACACATTCAATCGTATTTTGGGTCTTATGTTAAGCTTTGCTGAGTTTATGATAATTACAGTAATAGCAGTTAATATAGGAGCAATGCTACCGATTGAAGCAATCCAGAACATTATAGAGCAATCTATAATTAGTCAATATGTAATGGCGGAATTCGGCTTTGTTAGAGAAAAAATAATAAGCTTGCTACAAGAAGCAATTATTTAAACAGGAATGCAATTGTTTTATCAGGAATGTTTTATTAAATAGAATTATATAATGTGAAAGCTACCTTTTGGGTAGCTTTTTTCACGTGAATTGTATTTTCTTTATTTATAGGTGTTCCAATCTAGGGTATATGATATAATATAACCAAATAAAAATAGTAAATAGTAATTATTTAATAGTGATTAATGGTAGTTCAAATATATGGTTGGCGGAGGTGTTAAGAATGTCTTTCGTTAATGGGTTAGAATTAAGAAAGTTTGTTGCCCCAGAGTTTATATTTGGAGTAGGAGCTCGGAGACTGGCAGGTCAATATGCTAAAAACTTTGGTGCTAAGCGTGTGCTATTAGTTACTGACTCAGGTGTTTTAGGGACTACAATTTTTGGCGACGTGGTAAATACGCTAGAAGGCTTAGGTATCAGCTATGAAATTTTTTCGGATGTGTCAGAGAATCCGCGCGAGCAGGAAGTAATGGATGGGGCTAACATATACATACAAGAAAAATGCGAAGCAATTATTGCTGTTGGTGGCGGCAGCCCAATTGATTGTGCAAAGGGTATAGGTATCGTTGCTTCAAATGGTGGGCACATTTTGGATTATGAGGGTGTGGATAATGTTACTTTGCCTATTCCGCCACTAGTATGCATACCGACTACATCGGGTGCTTCGGCGGATGTATCGCAGTTTGCCATTATTACAGATACTAGCAATCAAGTTAAAATCGCCATTGTAAGTAAAACGGTAGTACCAGACGTTGCTTTAATAGATCCACAAACACTACTTACATTATCTCCTTATCTTACAGCTTGTACATGTATGGATGCGTTTACCCATGCAATCGAAGCTTATGTCTCAAATGCAAGCTCTCCCATAACTGATTTACATGCGTTAGAAGCAATTCGTTATATATATCATAACCTATCTGATACAGTTGCTACTCCACAGGATATTACATTAAGAGGGAAAACAATGTATGGAAGCTTGCAAGCAGGATTAGCTTTTTCAAATGCTATACTTGGGGCAGTTCATGCAATGGCACACAGTTTAGGTGGATTTCTAGATTTACCACATGGTGAATGTAATGCAATCCTATTACCGAGAGTAATTGAATATAATTATGATGCGGCTCCAACAAGGTACAATGATATAGCTAACGCTATTGGAATAAGGACAGATAATATAGATAATGAACAGATTAAGCAGCAGCTTATCGAATCCATTGAAACACTAAAAAGTAGCGTTGGATTAAATAGAAGACTTAGTGAATTAGGTGTAAAGAAAGAAGATATACCACATCTTGCAAGGAAGGCTAGTTTAGATCCTTGCTTACACACAAATCCAAGGAAAGCCAATATAAAAGATATAGAGGTAATCTATGAAAAAGCATTGTAATCTATTTGAACAAGATAATAGAACAGAGGCGGGCACCCAGGGTTTGAGAGAAAAACTGATAGGACTAGGGGAAGTATCTATTCAAAAAAGCTACTACCCAGAGCTACAGCGTCGACTTAAAGAGCTTGAGAAATTCAAGGCTATATTAAATCAAAGTAATGATTTAATATTCTTTATGAAAGTGCCAGATATGACTATAGAGGATGTTAATGAGTTTGCATGTCATTTTCTTGGTTATACTCGTGACGAATTCATACAATTACCTATTAATGAATTCGCGGGCACCCATGTTTCGAAATGGATTGAACAAGCGATAGATAAAATATTCAATAATACACTAGATAATAATGATGAATATAGGATTACTTTATTAACGGCTTTAACTGATAAGCAGCAAAAAAAGCATCCAGTTGAAATTAAATTAAAGCTTGTAGAATGGGAGGATACCTATTATATAATCGCCGTTGCAAGGGATATATCAAAGCATATAGAAGCAGAGATAAAAATACGGAAATTAAATGTTGAGCTAGAGCGGAAGGTCCGACAAAGGACGGCACAGCTAGAAGCAGCTAACAAAGAGCTGGAAGCCTTTAGCTACTCAGTCTCTCATGATTTGCGGGCACCGTTAAGAACGATTAACGGCTTTAGTCAAGCTATATACGAAGATTATAGTGACGTAGTGGATGATGAGGGTAAAGACTATCTAGGCAGAATAATGAAAGCCACACAGCATATGGGTAATCTAATTGATAACCTGCTCTTGTTATCAAGATCTACAAGAATAGATATGAAATACGAAGTGATTGATTTGAGTAAGCTTGTAACAAAAAGCTTTAAGAGATTCCAGGATGCAATGCATAGAGATGATAAATTACAAATTAATGTTGCAGAGGATATATACTGTAATGGGGATTTCCAGCTTCTTAAAATAGCAATAGATAATTTAGTGGAAAATGCGCTAAAATATTCTCAGGATAAGCCGATATCTATTATAGAGTTTGGAACGGTAATTAAAAATGACACCACCATCTATTACATCAAAGATAATGGTGTAGGTTTTAATATGAAATACTATGATAGGTTATTTACGCCATTTCAGCGACTACATAAGGATAACGAATTTCAGGGAACTGGAATTGGTCTTGCTACTGTTAGACGAATTATTGTAAGACATGGAGGCAACATTTGGGCTGAAAGCAATGTTGGTGCTGGAACAACTTTTTACTTTACTTTAGATCACTACTTGGACGATGATGTGTGTAAGGGGGAAGAAGATGGCTTATAAAACAATTCTCTTAGTCGAAGATAACCCAGATGAAGAAGTATTAATGGTCAGAGCTCTAAGAAAGAACAATATTATTGACAAAATAATTATTGCAAGAGATGGAGCTGAGGCTATTAAGGCGATTGAAAGCGAAGACAGAATAGATGTAGTATTCCTTGACCTCAATTTGCCTGTTATGGGTGGTATGGATGTTTTAAGTTATGTGCGTAGCAAAAGTGGATTAAATAATATTCCCATTGTTATTCTCTCGTCATCTAAGGAAGATGCAGATATAACCCGTAGCTATCAACTAGGGGCAAATAGCTATGTTAACAAACCGATTGATTTCAGTGATTTTACAAGTACAGTTAAAAGCCTTGGGGCCTATTGGCTTAATATAAATAGATTACCATCCGAAGGCTAGTAGAGGAGATTGGAAGATGGCAAATGCATTAAGGGTTCTATATATTGAAGACTTAGAAGATGATGCAATACTTGTAACTAGGGCGTTGAAAAAAGCGGGGATCGATTTAATATATACTCGTATACAAACCGAAGAAGATATGATAGAGCAACTAACAGGTGCTTTTTGGGACTTAATTATATGTGACTATGCTATGCCTGATTTTGATGCTATGTCTGCCTTGCAAACCTTACAGGAGTTAGGCTATGATTTGCCATTCATAGTTGTCTCTGGGACAATCGGTGAAGAGCAGGCTGTTGCATTAATGAAGGCTGGAGCCCATGACTATGTAATGAAGGAAAATACCACTAGGCTAGCGCCAGTGATAAAAAGAGAATTACAGGAAGCAAAGGTTCGTCGTTTAAAGCGAGAAGCTGAAAGAAACCTTCAAATAAAAGAAAGAAACTTCAGAAAACTAGCAGAAAATTCACTTGATTATATTCTCAGAATAACACATGAAGGTATTATAAATTACGCTAATAAGGCTGCAGAACTATATTTTAAAAATATCATAGAAACACTAGCTGGAAAAGAAATTAAAGATATCAGTTCCTTAATTCCGTCAGCAGAATCGGAAAATGCTATGGCTAAGGTTATGGGAAATCAAAAGCCAATAAATGAAGAAATACAAACTGCGAATGACAGATGGATTGATTGGCAATTCATACCAGAGCACGACGCAAGTAATAAAATTAGTACGATTATGTTTGTTGGTAGAGATATTACAGGAAGAAAAAATTTGGAGAATGAGCTTCGCTACCTTAGTCATCATGACCCATTAACAGGACTGAATAATCGTATTCATCTAGAGAAGCAAATGCACATATTAGAATCTATAGCTGCATACCCAGTCGGTATAGTGGTATGTGATATTGATGGATTAAAGATGATTAATGATTCCTTAGGTCATGAGGCTGGAGATATGCTATTACAGCAAGTAGGTAAGCTATTGAAAGCTAGCTTACCTACTTGTGCAACTGTAGCAAGGGTTGGAGGAGACGAGTTTGCAATTTTAATGCACAAAATTTCCTTAGATGCATTTAAACACTCTATTGAGTCGATATGTGATGCCATGGAGACTTATAATGATGAACATGATAAGCTGCCTATTAGTCTTTCAATTGGCTATCATTATAGTAGTGGAGAAGATACGATTATAGAAACCTATCGAAAAGCAGATAATCATATGTATCGTGAAAAACTCCATAAGGCGCAAAGCACTAGAAGTGGAATAGTACAAATGCTTATTAAAGCATTAGAAGTACGTGATTTCGAAACTGAGAAACATATGGAACGTATGGAAGAGCTAGCTGTATTGATGGGCAAAAAGCTACAATTACCAGAATCGAAAATTACTGATTTACGACTATTTGCTAGATTCCATGATATTGGCAAGGTAGGAATACCTGATGAAATTCTCTTTAAACCAGGTCCACTAACGGGAAAAGAGCTAGAGGTCATGAAAACACACAGTGAGATTGGGCAAAAAATTGCCAGATCTGCATCAGAATTACAGCATATTGCTGGTCTAATCTTACAGCATCATGAATGGTGGAATGGAGAAGGATATCCACTAGGCAATAAATATGAGCAGATCCCATTGGAATGTAGAATTTTAGCTATAGCTGATGCTTACGACGCGATGACAAGTAATCGACCTTACCGTAAAGCAATGTCTAAGGAAATAGCACTAGAAGAGATAAATAAGCAAAAGGGCATACAGTTTGACCCTAAGCTAGTAGAGCTGTTTTTAAGCTTAGAAAGTGAATTATAACACCTAATTACAGGTGTTTTTTGTTTTTTTGTAGAGCATACTAGTAAAATGAACTAAAGTAATAAATTAAAGATGAATTAGGCTAATGGGGTGATTCTTTTGGACAATTATGTAATTGCGTGGTACTTAAGGCAAATCGCAATCTTAACAGAGCTACAGGGTGGTAAAGATTTTCAGGCGATTGCTTATAAAAAGGCTGCCTCTACAATAGAAGGACTAACAGGGTCAATTCGGGAGCTACCAAAAAATAAACGGGCAAGCTTACCTGGCATTGGATCAAAAATTCTAGCTATGGTAGAGGAATATATAGAAACTGGTAGAATTAGCAAATATGAAAAATTACGCGCAGATACACATGATGACTTTTTAACTATGTTAAAAATAAATGGTGTAGGACCAAAATCGATTCGCTTATTAAATAAACACCTAGGAATAACCTCGTTAAAGGAATTAGCTGCGGCTGTGAAGGCACGCAAGGTTCGTAAAATACCAGGCATTGGAGCTAAATTTGAAATGAGGGTTGCAGCTGGAATCGAGCATCTAACAAAGCCACCAACGGAATTTACACTTGATTCTGTGCTGCCTTTAGCTAAATCAATTGTTGAGGCGTTTAAAGAACAATCACTCATAAACAACATATCAACTGCTGGTGATGTACGAAGAATGAAGGATACCATTAATCAATTAGACATAGTAATAAGCTGTGATGATGTCCAAGCGACAGTTGAAGCTATTAAGAAGCTGCCTAATATACATAAGCTGTTAACAGAGGATAAGTCCAGCTTGACATTGCACATGGAATATAATATATATCTGCCCGTTAGATTTAAGCTTGCAAAACCAGAGAGCTATATTTATACTTTACACGAGCAAACAGGTTCTAGGTCATACTTGGAATTTATAAACAAAACTGCCAAACAGAAGAATGTAGATTTAAATCAAGCTTGGACCTCAGAACAAGAATTATTACAGGCGCTGGAATTGCCATATGTAGAGCCGGAGATTAGAGAGCTACCCTTCTTGGATGCAATTGCAGATAATAAGCTGCCGAATTTAGTCCAGCTATCAGATATTAAAGGGGATTTACATATGCATTCCCATTATAGCGATGGAATCCATTCGATTGAGGAAATGGCTAAAAAGGCAATGGAATTAGGGTATGAGTATATTGCAATTACTGACCACTCACAATCCTTAAAAATAGCTAAGGGGCTTACGGTTGAAAAGTGGAATCAGCAAAAGCGAGAAATACAAAATCTAAACAAACAATTTGACAAGCAATTCCAAATACTTACAGGCACAGAGATGGATATTTTAACAGATACATCCTTAGACTTTGATGAAGAATTTTTAGAAAAAGTCGAGCTTGTGGTTGCTTCCATTCACACTGGGTTTCAGCAGGATAAGGAGCGGCAGACAGATAAATTTTTAGCAGCTTTAGATAGTACGTATGTTGACATTCTAGCACATCCAACTGGTAGGTTAATTGCCCGTAGAGCAGGATACGATATTGACTTAGATAGAATATTTAAAAAAGCTCAAAACACAAAAACATGCCTAGAAATCAATTCAAGCCCTGATCGGTTAGACTTAAATGCAGAAAATGCTAGAAAAGCAGCTAAGGAATATGGTTTACTAATAAGTATAAACACCGATGCCCATGATAAGGAGGCCCTTCATGATATGGAATTAGGAGTAGCGGTTGCTAGAAGAGCAGGACTTGAGGCAAAGGATATATTAAATACGAAAAGCAAGCAAGAGCTGCTAGAATATTTGCACGCTAAACGATACAGTAAACAGGATTAAACGAAACAGCAAATAGTATTAAACTGAGTAGTAAATAGGAGAGGTTATATGGAAAACGTTGAACTATTAGCCCCAGCAGGGTCGTTAGATATTTTGAAAACGGCTGTCCATGCAGGGGCTGATGCCATATATGTAGGCGGGCCGGCATTTAGTGCCCGTGCAGGGGCAAAAAATTTTACATATGAAGAAATGCAAGCAGGCATTACTTATGCTCATTTTTATAACCGAAAAGTATTTGTTGCAATCAATACATTGGTCAGAGATGATGAGCTTAAAAAGCTAAGGCGTTATATAGAGGAGCTTGCCGCAATGGCACCAGATGCGGTCATAGTACAGGACTTAGGCGTAGCGAAAGTTGTTCGGGAGCTATTACCAGAGCTACCTTTACATGCTAGCACGCAGTTAACTGTATCTAATCGTTATGGAGTACAAGCATTAAAAGTCCTAGGATTTTGCAGAGTGGTTTTAGCAAGGGAGCTAACAATAAGTGAAATAGCTGATATTGTAGCTGCACATCCAGATATCCAAATTGAAACGTTTGTACATGGTGCACAATGCTTTAGCTACTCCGGACAATGCTTAATGAGTAGCCTGATTGGTGGGCGTAGTGGGAATCGGGGTCAGTGTGCGCAGCCATGCCGTCTTCCTTACCAATTAGACAGCAAGTCTGGAACGCTGTTAAGTCCGAAGGATATGTTTGGCATGCCTCAGCTCTCGGAATTAGTTAACACAGGTGTTCATACATTGAAAATTGAGGGACGCTTAAAAAACCGTGATTATGTGTTTTACACTGTTAAGGCATATCGAGAAATTTTGAATAAACTGTCGCAAAATACCCAGCCAAACAATATTGCGGAAGCTGTAGACGGCTTATCAAAGGGTATTAGACAAATCTTTAACCGTGAATTTTCTCCAGGGTATTTAACAGGTGACTTAGGCGCAGAGTTAATTAGCTTGGATCGCCATAATAACAAAGGGATACCAATTGGACAAATACAGGCATTTAACAGGAAACAGCGCATATTAACTATTTGGCTTGAAGAGCATTTAAGCATAGGAGATGGCGTCTATATAGAGTCCAAGGAAGGTGATGGCTTTGGTTTTACCGTAACTGATATGATAGTTAACGGGATGCAAACGACCGAGGCTAAGGCAGGTACTAAAGTCGAGCTACCATTAAGTGAGTGGGAAATAAAAAACAAAGTAGCTGGCAAACAAACAATCACTAAAGGCGACGTTATCTATAAGAGTTTTGATAAAAAACTTTCCCAGGAAATAGTGGAGTCTGATCAGCCACCTAAAATAGCAATCGACTTCAAATTAATCGCTAAAGCAGGCCAGTCACCCTGCCTAGAATATGCAGATGAAGATAATAATAAAGGGGAAGTAACCACTGACTATACTATTGAGAAGGCACATAAGCATCCAATTACCGAGGAAGCTATTGCAAAACAGCTGCAACGTTTAGGTAATACAGAGTTTATATTGAGGGAGCTACAGACGGATGTAGAGCCTGGAGTAATGCTTCCAAGCAGTGTTCTAAACGATTTAAGAAGACTAGCAGTTGATAAGTGCACAGTTCAAAGGATTGACAGAACACCCTATAAGTTTCAGGACTTACAAGAGATTTCTAATAACGGGCTTACTGATAGTTATAGTGAGACTAGCATAAATTGGGGTTATGAGCCTGCATTAAAGTATGAACCAGCATTAATTGCTAAAATAGGTGACCCGAACATAGCGGGAAGCGTTTCGAAACAGTATCAGCGGATATATTTTGTTGGCACAATAGAAAACCTTAAAAAAGCAGTTCAAAAAGCTGGCGCAATTCCAGTGTATTATGTAATAACTGCAATGGTAAAAGAGCAGCAGTTGGAGCAAGCAAGGATGCAAATAAAACAGGCAGTAAATGCTGGGGTTACAGGATTTGTTGTAAATCAAATTGGTCAACGGGAGCTAATACTAACAATTGACCCCAAAATAAGTATTGTATATGATGTGGGCATGAATGTATTCAATAAGCTTGCTTATCGCGAGCTGATGGGTACAAATCCGCTAGCGATTAATTTGTCAGTGGAGCTAAATCAGCAACAATTGAATGAGTTTAGAAGGCTGGGAGAAGTATACATTCATAGTAGGTATCGTCTAATGATAAGTGAACATTCCTTGCTATCTGAGAGCTGTAAGAATTCAACTGCTAGTGAAAAACACAACAAACGCAATAAATATGAAATCTTGGTAGATAGGAAAGGCTACAATTTACCAACAATCGAAAATGAATTTGGCCAGGTAGAAATATATAACTCACAGGTAACAACCCTGCTGCAGGAATTAGCTATACTTAAAAAGCATAAACACAGTGGCTACATTGTAGATATAAGTCGAGATTTCATAGAGGAAGCTAAACAATTAAGAGTAATAGAGACATATGCTGAAGCATTTAGAATTGTCTTCAATGACAGTAAGCAGACGGGAGCCTCAGATGCAATCAGTGACAAATTAAGGAATATGCATCTGCAGCTTACGAAAGAATATGGGGAAAACATTACAAAGGGACATTGGCAACGTGGTGTAAAATAGGGGGAAACACATGCGAACAAAGGATTTAGAAATACTAGAATATAAAAAGGTCATCCAACTCATAGCAGAACGTGCACAAACAAGTCTGGGTAAAGAACGGGCGGAACAAATGGCCCCAACAAACAAACTTGATGTTGCAATCCGCTTACAGCAAGAAACGAAGGAAGCGAAAGCAATTCTTAATACTAAAGGGCCAATATCCTTTGGTGGTATTCGTGATATCCGTGCGCCACTACATAGAGCCAATATTCAAGGTGTTTTAAATGAAGAGGAACTATTAAATATTAGTAGCACGTTAAGGGGAACACGTTTACTGATTAACTTTTTCCAGGACTATTGGAAGAATCATGCTAAGCTTGTGCAAGCGGATAAGACAGCACTGTATCCCTATTATGAGCAATTGCAGGCACATCCACAGCTAGAAAAAGACATAGACGCTTGCATCGACGATAATGGTCAAGTGAAGGATACGGCATCTACAATATTATTACAAATACGCAGACAGATTCATACTGTCAGAAGCAGAGCTCGGCAAAAGCTAGAGGATATAATTCGCAATTCAAATCACCAAAAAATGCTACAGGATTTAATTATTACAACCCGTAACGATCGTTATGTAATTCCTGTTAAACAAGAATACCGTGGTGTGTTTGGTGGGATTGTCCACGATCAATCCTCCAGTGGAGCTACTTTGTTTATCGAGCCTCAGGCGGTTGTAGCTTTGAATAATCAGCAGCGCGAGCTTGAGGTTAAAGAGAAAAATGAAGTTGACCGTATCTTGAAGGAATTAACGGATAAGGTTGCCGTATATGCACAGGAAATTATCACAAATATTAATAATCTTATGGAACTAGATTTCGTTTTTGCAAGGGCTATCTATGCAAATGATCGACGAGGGGTATTTCCAAAGCTTAATGATAAAGGAATTATTAACGCAATTAAAGTAAGGCATCCATTATTACCTGATAAAGAAGTTGTGCCAGTAGATATTTCATTAGGTAAGGAATATAGGTCGATTGTTATTACTGGTCCAAATACAGGGGGTAAAACCGTAACACTTAAGACGGTTGGACTCTTATCACTACTTGTGAGTTCTGGAGTTCAGCCTACAACAGAGGAAGAATGTGAGTTTTCTATATTTGACGGTGTATATGCTGATGTCGGTGACGAGCAAAGCATCGAACAAAGTCTATCAACCTTCTCAGGGCACATGACAAATATTATTTATATATTAAAGGTAGCTACGCCTAAAAGCTTAGTATTGCTAGACGAGTTAGGTGCTGGTACAGACCCACAAGAAGGGGCAGCACTAGCAATGGCTATTCTTACAGACCTTCATAAGCAAAGAGTTACTACAATTGCGACAACCCACTACAGTGAATTGAAAAACTTTGCCTTCGATATGCCGCAAATGATAAATGCAAGCGTTGAGTTTGACATTCAGTCCTTGCGTCCGACCTATCGGCTTTTAATTGGTGTTCCAGGCAAAAGTAACGCATTAGCAATAGCAAGACGATTAGGCCTTAGCGATCGACATATTAAATTAGCGGAAGGCTTCTTAAGTCGTGAGCAGCAGGATGTTAACGCATTATTAGACGATTTAGAAGAGCAACGCAGAGGTTTAGAGCAGGAGAAAAAGAAGATAAAAGCTCAAGTCCAGGAATTAGAAGAAGAACGCAGCTTACTCGAGAAAGAATTTGAAAAATTTGCAATTGAGAAGGATAAGAAAATTAAGCAGCTTGAGCAACGGGCAAAGGTAGAGGTTGCTAAAGCAAAACAAGCAGCAGAAGACATGATTAATGAGCTAAGAGAAATGCAAAAACAACAGTCTACAGCAGTTAAAGATCATCTGTTAATAGAAAAAAAGAAGCAGCTTGAGGGCCTTGACGAACTGAACCTAGGGAGCAAAGACGCCAATGATAACGCTGCTTTACGTGCTAAACAATTAGTGAAATTAGAACTAGGTGATGAAGTACAGGTTAAATCGCTTCGACAGAAGGGTAATATTCTTAAAAAGGTATCAGACACGGAGTACCTTGTCCAAGTTGGAATTATGAAAGTAACATTAAAAAGAGACGACTTAGAAAAAATCAAGGGGAAACCGATTGTCCAGAGTAAGCAAATTGTCAGACTTCAAAAAGAGCATGAAAATGTCAAAATGGAGCTTGACCTAAGGGGTAAAACAATTGATGAAGCTATCTATGAAATAGAGCAATATATCGATAAGGTGATTCTAGCTGGTTTACACGAGGTATCGATTATCCATGGTAAAGGCACGGGGGCACTTCGTGCAGGGGTACAGGATTATCTTAAACATCACCCAAGGGTGAAGGCCACTCGATTTGGAGCAGCTAATGAAGGTGGTATGGGAGTAACGGTGATTACGTTATGTTAAGCTATCAGCCATTAGGTGATAGTGGCCTGCGAATTGAATTTTCTAAAGAAATTAACAGAGCAACTATAATCAAGATTCGTAGCTTCCTTGACATATTAGAAGCTCAAGGACACAAATTTATTATAGAGTCTGTGCCTGGATACAACACACTAACTGTCTTCTATAGGCCTTTGCTTATATCTTATGAGGGGCTAGTGTGCATTTGCAAAGAGCTAGAGAGGCAGCATTTTTCTACTTTTACTAATTTAACAGAAACTATAGATATACTTAATGTTAAAGATTTATCTAATGCTAAAGATACATTTAAAGTTTCCGATAGAGTGATAGAAATCCCTGTACTATATGGTGGTGAGCATGGCCCCGACTTAGAAGATGTAGCTTACACTAATGGGCTTACAGCTGAGCAGGTGATAGAAATCCATGCAGAGCCTGTATACTTAGTATATATAATTGGTTTTACACCTGGATTTCCTTACCTTGGTGAAATGTCTGAGAAGATTGCAACACCAAGACTTGCTGAACCAAGGTTGAATGTGAAAGCAGGCTCCGTTGGTATAGCTAATCAACAAACGGGTATCTATTCAGTTGACAGTCCAGGTGGCTGGAGAATAATTGGGCATACCCCTTTGAAAATCTTTAATCCAGCAAGCGATACACCCTTTTTGCTCAATGCTGGCGATATGCTGATATTCAAGTCAATTGATAGGGATGAGTATGAAGAAATTCATGGGAGGGTAGAGCATGAGCAGCATAGACATTAATTGTGATATGGGAGAAAGCTATGGAATCTATTCATTTGGCAACGACGATGAAATTTTTCCGTATATAACCTCAGCAAATATCGCCTGTGGGTTCCATGCAGGAGACTACAATGTGATGGCACAAACAATCACTAAGGCATTAGAAAATAATGTAGCAATTGGTGCACACCCAGGATATCCAGACCTAATCGGATTTGGACGCAGACATATACCTATGACACCCAGAGAAATATATAATATGCTAGTCTATCAAATTGGTGCTACCCAAGCTATGACTAAAGCGTTAGGTGCAAGCTTACAGCATGTGAAGCCTCATGGTGCACTTTATAACCTAGCGGCAGTAGATAAGGCAGTTGCTAAGGCAATTGTCGAAGCTGTGTATGATACGACACCAGAGAGCATTATTTTTGGCCTAGCTAATAGTATCCTAATTAGTACAGCTGAAGAGAATGGATTAAGGGTTGGGAATGAAATATTCGCCGATAGAACCTATAATGCTGATGGAACGCTTACACCTAGGACTGAGAAGAATGCAATCATAGTAGATGCAGAAGCGGCAATTCTACAATGTAAAGCAATTATAGAAAATCAGACTCTGAAAGCAGATACAATCTGTATACATAGTGACAATCGTGATGCAGTTATATTTGCTAAATCCTTGAATATGGGCCTGATAAATGCAGGAGTAAAGATTCAGGCAATAGGAAATTGCAGTCATGAATAATCAAAGTGTCGATGTATGCGCTACAGCAACTATAGAAAAAGCAGGATTATATGACACCCTGCAGGATAATGGTCGATATGGTTATCGGTCTAAGGGTGTACCTGTGAGTGGAGCTATGGACAATTACTCATATACGATTGGGAACCTATTATTAGGGAACTATCGAAATGACCCTAGTATCGAAATTACAATGGTAGGCCCAACAATTAGCTTTTCCCAACCAACTGAGATAGTGATAACAGGGGCAGATTTTCGGGCTATGATAAATGAAAAACCAGCAAAGCTTTGGCAACGGATAAAAATACAAGCCGAAGACATATTGACTTTTAGTCAAGCAAAACAGGGTTGTCGAGCATATTTAGCAGTGAAAGGTGGTTTTCAAGTACCACAAGTTTTAGGGAGTGTAGCTACTTACACGAAAGCTAAACTAGGCGGATTAGCTGGGAAGCGACTACAGGTCGGTGATAAAATATGCTATAGATCAAGTAATAATAGCAAAGCAAGTAATAATAGTTTTAAGAAAGCTTTTAACTATCAGGAGCGTAATTATCACTCGTTATCTTATAAATTAAGACCTAACATAAATATTCAAGATGTGGAATTGCGAGTAATACTTGGTCCTCAGCAACAATATTTCGCAGAAGAAAGCGTGCAAGCTTTATTATCAAATAGCTATCAAGTGACAAAAGATATCGATAGAATGGGAATACGACTTCAAGGAAAGCCTCTTGAATTTAAGGCATCCCCCCATCAAGCTGGCGGGCAAGAAATAATAACAGATGCCGTAGCGTATGGTGCGATTCAAGTTCCTGCGAACGGTCAACCTGTTATTCTCGGCGTGGATAGTCAAACAACAGGGGGATACGCAAAAATTGCTTGCGTAATTTCAGCAGACCTGCCTAAGGTTGCTCAGCTACGCCATTTGCAGCATGTATATTTCACTGCGGTATCCATAGAAGAGGCGCAGGCGATATATAAAAAACAAGAACTGATTTATTCCACCTTAGAGGGAATCATTAATGGATAAATAAACTTTAATGAAAATCAAACAGAAGGCCAAGGAGAGTATTTAATCTTCTTGGCCTTCTATAATAGTATATAATTTGTTATTGCATATCGACTTTAATCATTTGGTGTAGTTTCGCTTTGCTCTGGTTCTTCTATATTATTATTGTTACCGTTGCTGCCGTTATTCCCATTGTTACCAGTACTACCGTTATCTTCGTTACCATTCTCTGGTTGTTGCTCAGGTGGAGTCGTATCTGGCTTTACTAGTGTTAGTGTTCTAGACCTTGCAGACTCACCGCTATCGTTCTCAGCAGTTACGTAATACCAATAAAGTCCAGTAACCTCAGCAGAAACATCAGTGTAACGGCTGTCAGGAGTTGCTCCGATAAATTCGAATGGTCCTGACTCCGAGTTAGCACGGTATATTTTGTATCGGAAAATCTTGTCAACAGAACTGTTTTTGTCCCAAGATATTGTTATACCCAATGGTGATTCAGTTATTGTTGGATTAGTAGGTACGCTAGGAGGGTTAACTCCAGGACGAATGCTAACAACATTACTCGGTGCAGACTCCCTATCTTGGTCATCTATCGCTTTTAAACGATAGTAATACGTTACTGTATCAGAGACTAATTGGTCTACAAAGGATGTACTAGTTAAAATACCATCGTGAACTGGAGTAAAGACACCCATTGCTGAATTGCTACGCTCTAGAATGTACCCCTGTAAATCAGGATCTGTACTTGGCGGCCATCGTAATGTTACAGATGACGGCGAATGTTCTGATATACGTAACCCTGAAGGTAATACAGGTGGCATTAAATCAGGGCTATGCAAAGGATCTATTTCCGTTGGTAGCTCTAAATCAGCATCTAAAGGTCTATAGATTGAGTTATTATCTGGTAATTCATACGGTACAGGTCGCTTAATAAAATATCCAGTCTTTATTTGATCAGCTGGAGTATAAGGGCTAGGTAAATACTTCTTACCATCTACCTCCACATATTCAGCTTTAACTACTACATCACAATACTCAATTGGTTCGGTTCCCCTTACGAATATATCTGTCATTGACCAGCCTGCTTCTTGAGATTCTTGGGTTGCAAGCTTGCCAGACTTTGTGGAAATATATGCGCGAACGATATTATCTGGCTCCTGGAAGCGACTGCTTGCAGGAAAACGCTCAGGAAACTTTTCTATTATATCTTTCATTACAAGGTTAAATATTATCGTCGAACGTGAACCCTCACTGCTAGGCATTGGCGTTGGAATATCATAGCCGATAAATACACCTGCAGCTATATCTGGCGTATAGCCTAGGAACCAGGAATCTCTTGTTTCGTTCGTAGTACCTGTTTTACCTACAATGTCCCTGCTACCAAACATAGAACCGACTCGACCACCAGTACCACTTCTTACTACGGTACGTAGCATGTCATTGACAATGTAAGTCGTTTGTTCAGAGAACACAGGTGTTGGATCAAGTTGATGCTCGTAGATTACATTGCCGTTAATGTCTGTGATTTTTCTAATCATATACGGCTGATTATGCACACCTTTATTAGCGAAAGTAGCATAAGCACCAGTCATCTCTTCTACTGTAACGCCTCGCTCCATACCGCCTATAGCTGATGCTAACTGATGTCTATCACCATTTGTTATTGTGTTTATTCCTAGTTGTTCAACGTAGCCCATTCCTACCTGTGGAGATAGCTGTTCGAATACCTTTAATGCAGGAATGTTATAAGACCATTGCAGGGCAACCCTTGCAGTTGTTAACCCGTGGAATTTACGATCCCAGTTTTGTGGGAAGTACTCTCCCGTTCTAGATGATGGGTCAGGGCGAACAAATGGCACATCATCGATAATAGTTCCAGGCATTAAAATTTTCTTTTCAATGGCTGGTGCAAATACGGCTAAAGTTTTAATAGATGATCCTGGCTGACGGGTAACTCTGGTATGGTTTGTTTGGCTTCGATTAAAATCACGACCTCCACCCATGGCCCAGATAGCGCCTGTTTTTGGATCAAGCACAGTTACTCCTACTTCTTGTAACGCATCCTCAATTAATTCACCTGTAATCGGGTGATTATAATCAATGTTTGCACGGAAGTTTTCAGGATTACTAATAATTGAGTCTACTATTGTTTGCATCTCAGGCTGAATCGTTGTATAAATATGGACACCACTACTAAGTATTGCGTAATGTGCGTCATTTCTATTATCGTACAAACCTGACTCCACCAATGCCTCTGCAGCTCGATCTTCAATATCCATCATTAAGAATGGATATTTAGAATAGGCGCGCAGCTGCGGCCTTACTAAATTTTCTTCTATATTGTACTCTAAAGCTTCAGCATATTCTGACTGCGTAATAAAATTATTAATCAGCATATAGTTTAAAACTCGCTGCTGTCGACTAATAGCACTATCTAAGTTGCGATATAAATTATGTCCATGCGGATTTTGTGGTAAGCCAGCTATAATAGCAGCCTGTGCTAAATTTAAGTCAGTTGACTCAATGCCAAAGAATGCAGTAGAAGCGGCTTCAACGCCATAAATATTTGAACCATTGGCATCCCTACCAAAATATATTTTATTTAAATAGGCTGTTAAGATTTCTTCTTTCGTTAAAGCGCGTTCCATGCGTAATGCAAGGAACACCTCACGCACCTTTCTTTCCATTGATTGTTGATGGGTTAGAAAAGTATTACGTGCAAGCTGTTGTGTAATTGTACTAAAACCACTAACAATCGTACCAGCCTGAACATTTTGTTTTACAGCACGAACGGCTGCAGTGAAATTTACACCAGGGTGATTGAAGAAATCTCGATCTTCAGTAGCAATAAATGCATCAATTAAATAAGGTGAGATTTCATCTAAGGTTACAGTTCTGCGGTTTTCTTCAGCACGCAACTGACCTATTTCAGTGTTGTCATCAAAGTAGGCAAAGCCTACCTGCCATCCAGCATTTACTTGTTCTCTAATTTCCTGTTGTGATGGAGTAGGCATACCATTCACTAAAGAAGCAACATAACCAGTGACGGCACCCCCAGCAAAGAAACCTATAATAATAGCAAATACTAGAAATAGCTTAAAGCCACTCCAAAATAATTTCCCAACCTTTTTTAATTGTTTTTTTCGTTCTGCACTAAGTGCAGGTGACTTTCTTTCAGTCATGTAGGAACTCCTCTCTTCTATAAAGCAAAATAAACCTATATATAATGGCTTGCGAATTTGCAAAAAATCATATTTCATTATAACATAATTTATAGATAGCGACAAAAGACAAATAATTTGGAGTGACGGGTTTTTTGATTTAGCTATATATCAATACCAGTATTACAGCTTTTAGCATATTTTAAACAGTATATGGTGGAATGGCAATGATAGATAGGGGAAAGTAATGATAGATTACGAGGAGAAATAGAACACGCTAATACTTTTTGCAAAATTAAATAATATTAATTGAAACAAGCAGGGTAGTTTTCCAAACTTTTCGCATAGAATTTTGTAAGCGAGGTGTTTGGAGCATGCCCTTTTTTCGTTTATCTAAAACAAAAAGACGTTCTATAATAGTATTTGTTTTTTTAGTAATTACGATGTATTTTGCTATAACTGCATTTTATTATGTAGAAACAAATTTACGTCCAAATCTAATTTCCATAGCTGAAATACGAGCAAAGAAAATAGCAACTGAAGCAATTAATGACGCTATAAGTAAAAAAATTGCTGAAGAGACTGATTATCAAAGACTTTTAGATATACAGATTGATAATCAAGGTAGGGTGTCATTTGCGCAATTAAACTTCACAGAAGTATCAAGGATTTCATCGTCAACTACAATTCGTGTGCAAAACACTTTAAATATGATAGAAAGAGAAGTTATTCGCTTGCCATTAGGTATGGCATTCAACTCAGCAATATTATCGCAGTATGGGCCAACGATTCCGATAACAATAGTTCCGCAAGGGGCTGCTTTTTCAGATGTTAAATGGAGCTTTGAAGATGCTGGAATAAACCAAACATTACACGTCATTTATATAGATATAAGGGCTATGGTGAAGATTGTTATTCCTTTTGATACGAAAGAGACGGTCATTGAAACTAGATTGCCAATTGCATATTCATTGTACATAGGGGAAGTGCCACAATTCTTCTATGATGGTCGCGGCATACCAATTGGTGAGGGATCTGGTGAGGGAAGTGGAGTCAGACCGAAGGCCCCTAACATCTTCCCGCCAATCCAGTTGCAGAATTAACGCTGTATAAAAAAGAAAAATGAGTAAATATTACCACTGAGAGCATTACTTGCTTAAGGTGGTTTTTTATGAAGGTAACTAGAAAACTTAAATTTGCAAAAAAATATATTTCCAATAGTTTATTTATTAACATTAATTATTTTAAAGAAATATTTTCTAATGATGAAACAATAAGATATCGCTATATTGAAAACGAAACAGAAAATTCAACGATTTTCAGCATAAAAGCCCAGTTAATTTATACTGAGTCAATGGTAGATAATCAATTCATTATCGATAATATAATAACTCCATTAACAGAATCCAAACAAATTTATATTGACAGTCAAGAGACTATTATTGAGCAGTTAGCTAACAGAGTGATAGTTGCTAATGATGTGAAAGTATCTTCGAATATCGACAAACTTACACAGGCTGTAGTATGTGGAAACACAGTATTGTTATTAGAAGGCTCAAACGAAGCTTTGATTATAGATACACAAGGTTGGAAATCTAGAAGTATAGAAGAACCAGAAGCAGAAAAGACACTAAGAGGCCCTAAAGAAGGGTTTACAGAAGCAATAATGATAAATGTGTCGATGGTAAAGCGTAAGTTACAAACACCAAACTTAAAGTTTGAATTTGATGAAATAGGATTACAAACAAAAACAAAAGTTGCACTATGTTATGTTAAAGGTATCGTAAATGAAGGAATATTAATAGAGCTAAGAAAACGCTTGCAGGATATTGAAATAGATGGAATATTTGATTCAGGTTATATACAAGAGCTAATTAAAGACGAACCCTTATCTCCATATAAGACGATTGGAACAACTGAGCGGCCCGATGTAGTTGCTGCTAAAATTTTAGAAGGAAGGATAGCTTTATTAGTAGATGGAACACCAGTGGCATTGACAATACCACATTTGTTTATTGAATATTTTCAATCACCTGATGACTATTATAAAAATTTCTATTACTCGTCCTTTAATAGGCTTATGAGAATAGCCGCTTATTTTATAAGTTTTGCGCTACCAGCACTCTATATTGCAATTACGACATACCATCAAGAAATGATTCCAACACCATTACTATTAAATATTTTTAATGCTAGGCAGGGTATACCATTCCCGGCGATTCTGGAAGCATTGCTGTTGTTGTTTGCCTTTGAAGTATTGCGAGAAACTGGCACACGAATGCCTACCTATATTGGACAAGCTATGAGCATCGTTGGTGCCTTAGTGCTTGGTCAGGCAGCAGTTGAAGCTAGGTTCGTAAGTGCTCCAATGGTAATAGTCATAGCAATGTCTGGGATTACGGGGCTTATGCTTCCAGCACTTACTGGCTCGATGATTCTTTTGCGTGTATTTCTTATTTTTGTTTCCTCATTATTAGGGATGTACGGCTTTGTTTTTGGGTTAGCTGCTGTACTTATTCATTTACTAAATTTGCGATCATTTGGGGTGCCTTATATGACAAACATAAATATTATGGATTTAAAGAATTTACAAGACACTGCAGTTAGGATGCCGTGGTGGTTTATGAAAAATCGTCCAGAATTTATAGCCATAAGAAATAAAAAAAGGCAAAATGCTGGGAGGGTAAATCCGAAATGATAAAATTAATAGCTGTTAAAAAGCTTATTATAGTTTGTATGGTCATACTGCTTACAGGCTGTTGGAACTATAAGGATATAGATGAGCTAGGGATAATAACTGGGCTGGCTATTGATGAAGGGGAAAATAAAAACTATCTTATTACTGTAAAAATTGTTATACCTAAAGAACAAGAGGAGATGGATCCAGAATCGAAAATACTGGAAATGGAAGGTGAAACAATATTTGATTCTGTCAGGAATATGATAATGATATTCCCTAAGAAGTTATATTTTCCACACATGGATATTGTAATTATAAGTGAAAAGGTAGCTGAGAAGGGAATTGTGCATACACTTGATTTTTTAATGCGAGATGCAGAACCAAGAATCTCAACAAAGGTATTAATTGCCAAAGATTCGACAGCTAGTAAAATATTGAAGCATGAAAGGATATTTACAGGTATCCACTCGTATGAGATAGAAAGCATGTTAGAGTCCCAATCTAACTTAGCAAAAGCACCTAAAGTTAGCTTTCATCAACTAATTAATAATATAGTTAGTGAAGGAATTTCTGCTACCCTGCCAGTAATACAGACTGAACATTTTAACAAAAGAGATTTTTCAATAATTCAGGGAACTGCAATTTTTAAACAAGATATCTTAGTGGGATATTTAGATGAGAACCAAACAAAAACTTTTCTGTTTATTACAGATCAAATAGATGGAGGTCTGATTATTATAGAAAATATTGAAGGTCAAGCAGATACAAATATTGCATTGGAAATATTAGAAACAGGTACTAAATTGACACCTGAATATAATGGTCAGTTGGAAATTCAAATTGATGTATCGGGTCAGGTTGCTTTAGCAGAGGTTAGTAGGGAATATAGAGAAATAGACGAGGAAATGTTAGAGGCCGTAAAGAGGGAAGCGAATAAAAAGTTAGAACAAGATATAGTCGATTTGATAAAAATGATTCAAGCAGACTATGGTGCAGATGTTTTTGGATTCGGTAATTTAGTAAAAACAAAAAACCATAAGGTATGGCGAGATATTGAAAACTGGGAGGAAGAATTCAGAAATTTATCTGTAAATGTAGAAGTTGATTTAGAAATAATTAATACGGCTTTAAGTAAAAAATCAATTCAAGTGGGAGACTAGCATGGCACAGGCATTCGGTTTTGTATTTCTATATATCGTAATTGCAATTTTTGAATTACCTCCATTGTATGGAAACAAACGATGGAAAGAGATGGGGATATATCTAACTGTTTGGAGTATAGGTATAACATTAATAATGCTTATAAGCTTTGGAATAGCAATACCTAGCCCAGCAGAACCGCTTGAAAGATTTATCGTAATGATTTTTGGTCTATAATTATTTTAAATAAGGTGAGCCAATGTTAGAGACAGTAAATAGTAAACAAGCAATCTTTACAATCGTAATGTTTATTACAGGTAGTGCTATTATTTTTGGGGTTGGTGGGGGCGCTGAACAAGATATTTGGATTGTAATCATACTGTCTATGTTATTAGTGATACCAGTGCTTATTATGTATGCTCGAATCCTTGAATTTTACCCAGGGGAAAACCTATTTACTATATCAAAAATCGTATTTGGAACATTTTTCGGTAAGTTCATAATTATGTTATACACCTGGTATGCCTTTCATTTAGGAGGACTAGTTTTAAGAAACTTTTCTGAATATATTCAAATTGTATCATTTCCAGAAACACCGCAAATTTTCACGTTAACATTGATGACGATTGTTACAATATATTTTGTAAAAAGCGGAATCGAAGTAATAGGAAGATGGACTGTTTTATTTTTCCCAATATTACTCTTGGTTTCACTATTAGTAATCATGCTATCAATCCCTATTATGAATCCAATCTATATAAGGCCTACTTTTGAATACGGAATAATGCCAGTTATAAGCAATACTTCTACTGTTTTTGCATTTCCTTTTGCGGAAACAGTTTTATTTATAATGGTTTTTGATAAAATAAATGGTAAAGTTGGATTGCGTAAGGTATATCTTTATAGTTTGCTCATAGCTGGTAGTATGATTTTACTATCATCTGTTAAAAATGTTTTAGTATTAGGTTCGGCCGCGTCTTTATACTATTTTCCAGCACACACTGCTGCAAGACTAATCGAGGTTGGTACGTTTCTACAAAGAATTGAAGTTCTGACAGCAATAATATGTATAGCATGTGGTCTGATAAAGATTAGTATCTGCTTACTTGTTGCTACAAGAGGCATTGCGGCCTTGTTTAATATAAATGATAATAAAATATTTGTTTTTCCTACGGGTCTATTAATGATGAGCTTTGCAGTCATTATTTATAATAATACAATTGAAATGTTTAGCTGGGCGACAGAAATATATAAATATTATGCGCTCCCATTTCAATTATTAATACCCTTAATCTTATGGTTAGTTCTTGAAATCAAAATGCGAAAGCAAAAAATATTATAGTTATAATTTTTCTATAACTGGCAAGTCTGCTTCATCACGAATATAAGCAATCTCTTCCTTGTATACGCCTGTAGGTGTCTCTAAAATAAAAGCGACATCCTGCAGGCGCTTGTTTCTTACGAAATCTTTGAAAAATTGTCCGCCCATTGTTCCGTAGCCAATATCTGCGTGCCGATCTCTCTTACTGCCAAGTGGCATTTTTGCATCGTTAAGGTGAAATACCTTTAATCTGTCTAACCCGATTCGAGCATCAAAATCATCTAATATAGTTTCAAGATTGTTTACTAAGTCAAAACCAGCACTATACATATGGCAGGTATCGCCACAGACACCGATTTTGTCAGAGTGTTCTACAAGACTTAGAATTTCTTCAACTTGCTCAAAGCTAGAGCCAAGCTCAGAGCCTTGGCCTGCCATCATCTCAAGGAGAATCGTTGTTTGTTCCTCGCCTGTTAAAATCTCATTTAATGCTTGTGCAGTTCTTTTTATCCCAGCTTCAACTCCGCTGCCAGCGTGAGAGCCAGTATGAACAACAACAAATGGAACTCCTAGCTTTTCTGCCCGCTCTATGTCTAAGCTCAGGATTTCTTTTGCTGCTGTAAAGGTTGCCTCAACGGGAGCCGCCAAGTTTATTATGTAGGGTGTATGAATAACTAATGTATGGATACCATTTTCCAAAGCTAAAGCTTGTCCCTTAGATATGTCTGCATCAACTAACTCCTTCGCTTTACCGCCCCTTGGGCTGCGTGTGAAAAACTGGCACGCGCTTGCGTTCATAGCAACCGCCTCTTTAATAGCGCCGTGAAAACCTTTTGCAAATGATACGTGAGCACCTATCTTCATCTAAATAATCTCCTATCTCTACTATAAATAACTACTCTGCTAGTTATAGTGTTTGATTTGTTATTACATAATGTTATATCCAGTTGCTAGCTATGTTTTTAATGTACATTTATATAGATAATTCGTCAAATTTGTAAAATGTTTTTTAAAATACGTAATTAACTATTGACCTTTATTTTTATCGTGTTATAATGTCTATCATGCAAAGACGCTTGTTCTTCATACAAGGACACAAAGGTGGTTCGCTATGGCAAAACAAAACACATACTATCTCGTAGAAGCAGACATTCTACCAGAGGTAATCGTTAAGACAGCAAGAGCTAAAGAGCTTTTAAGTAAAGGTGAGGTTGCTACAGTAACAGAAGCCGTTGAGGCAGTAGGAATTAGTCGCAGTGTTTTTTACAAATATAAAGATGGTATCCTACCGTTCTATGAAGCGTCGCGCGAGCGAATTGTTACCATTACTATGGAACTGATTCACGAATTCGGTGTCCTATCTAATGTATTGCAGACTGTAGCAAAGCATCAGGGAAATGTTCTAACAATCAACCAGACACTACCGCTACAAGGACTAGCGATTGTAACACTGACAATGGAAACGAAATCGATGGATATAGATATTCCTTCGTTTTTAGAGCAGTTAATTAACCTTAAAGGTGTAAAAAAAGCACAAGTAGTTGGGCATAATGAGCAAAATATCAATTAGCATTAACAATAGTATCAAAATTAGATTTTAATTAGAGGAGTGGTTTTTCTTATGGAAACAATAAAGGTTGGTTTATTAGGATTAGGTACTGTCGGTACAGGTGTTGCGAAGATGATTTTTGATAATCAAGAGGAATTAAACAAAAAAACAGGCTATGCAATTGAAATTATTAAGGTAGCCGTTAAAAACATAAATAAAAAGAGGGACATAGAGCTTCCGCAAGCTGTATTCACTGACAACCCACAGGAAGTAGTAGAAAACCCTGATGTTCAAATAGTTGTTGAGGTTATGGGTGGGTTAGAAGATACGAAGGACCTAATAATAAAAGCTTTACAAAACGGTAAGCATGTTGTGACAGCGAATAAGGATTTATTAGCTGTTTCAGGTCAGGAACTGTTTGAAGTAGCTGATGAACAAAAGAAAGATTTAATGTATGAGGCTGCTGTCGCTGGTGCGATTCCAATTGTCCGTGCAGTTAAAGAGAGCCTGGCAGCGGATGAGATTACAGAGGTTATGGGAATCTTAAATGGTACAACAAACTATATTTTAAGCAAGATGTCCCAGGAGGGGGCAGATTTTGCTGATGTATTAGCAGAAGCTCAAGAGCTTGGATATGCAGAGGCAGATCCGACTTCTGATGTGGAAGGCTACGATGCAGCAAGAAAAACAGCAATACTAGCTTCAATAGCCTTTAGTTCGCGAGTAACGTTTGACGATGTAAGTGTTAGTGGAATTACAAAAATTTCTGCTAGAGATATTTCCTATGCGAAGGATTTAGGATATAGTATTAAATTGTTAGGGGTAGCTAAAAGAGAAGATAATGGTCAAATTGAAGTTCGTGTGCATCCGACATTTATTCCAAATGACCATCCTTTAGCAGCAGTTAATGGTGTATATAACGCTGTGTTTGTTAAAGGTAAAGCTTTAGGTGATGCGATGTTTTATGGACGCGGAGCAGGTGAGCTACCAACTGCAAGCGCTGTAATGGGCGATGTTGTTGAGGTAATACGTAACATCCGTAGTGGCTCTAATGGTCGTATTGGTTGCACATGTTATAATGAGAAGAACATTAAAGATGTCAACGATGTTGTATCTAAGAGCTATATTCGTCTGTTAGCTAAAGACGAGCCAGGGGTATTAGCAGGTATCACTCGTATCCTAGGAGAGCATCATGTAAGTGTTGAATCTATTATCCAACGTGGAGGCCAAAGCTCTGGATGTGATGAGTGCGAGCAAGGAGAAGCGGAAGTAGTTTTAGTAACCCATGCCGTTCGTCATCAGGACTTAAAAGCAGCTACTGATGAAATTAACAGCTTGGCTAAGGTAATACAAGTGTATAATATCGTAAGAGTAGAAGAGGGAGGCAACTAAGCCGTGAAATGGGAAGGCATTATTAAAAAGTACAAAGAGTACTTACCAGTAAATGAGAACACACCAGAAGTTACATTATATGAAGGTAACACTCCTTTAATATATGCAAAAAACTTGTCTGAAGAGCTAGGAATTGAATTGCATTTTAAATATGAAGGTTTAAATCCGACAGGCTCTTTTAAAGATAGAGGTATGGTTATGGCAGTTGCTAAAGCGGCTGAGGAAGGTAGCAAAGTTATTATGTGCGCCTCTACGGGTAACACATCGGCAGCGGCAGCAGCATATGCGGCAAGAATGGGAATGCGTTGTGTTGTGCTAATTCCATCAGGGAATATAGCTTTAGGCAAGCTTGCGCAAGCAATTATATACGGTGCAGAGGTTGTTGCCATCGAAGGTAACTTTGATAAGGCACTAGAGCTAGTTCGAGAAATAACAGAGGAGCAGCCAATTACCCTGGTCAACTCTGTTAATCCATACAGAATAGAAGGGCAAAAAACGGCTGCCTTTGAAGTCTGTGACCAATTAGGAGATGCTCCTGATTATTTAGTAATCCCTGTGGGCAACGCAGGTAACATTACTGCTTACTGGAAAGGCTTTAAAGAGTATCACCAGATGCAAAAATCATCTAAGACACCTATAGTTTATGGCTTTGAGGCAGAAGGTGCTGCTGCTATCGTGAAAAATCAAATAATTGAACAACCTGAAACTATTGCTACCGCTATTCGTATCGGTAATCCAGCTAGCTGGGACGGAGCAGTAAATGCAGCTAAAGAATCTAATGGTAAAATTGATATGGTAACAGATGAGCAGATTATTGAAGCATATCAGCTAATGGCTAGAAGAGAGGGCGTATTCGCAGAGCCTGGATCAGCTGCATCATTAGCAGGTGTCCTGCAATCTGTGAAGGATGGATCTATTCCTAAAGGCGCTACCGTAGTAAGTGTGCTTACAGGGAATGGTCTTAAAGACCCTGACACTGCATTGAAGGTTACAAATTACCAGCCAGAGGTTATCAAAGCTGACAAACAGGCAGTGCTTGCGAAGATCTTAGGATAGATATAGCCAAAAATCTTAGGATAGATATAGCTATAAGCTTTAAGTAAAGGTTACATTTGACTTGGAGGAGAAATCATGGTTAAGGTTAAAGTGCCAGCGACAACTGCCAATTTAGGCCCAGGCTTTGATACTATGGGAATGGCACTAAATATGTATAATACGGTTGAAATGGATTTCCATCACAGCTTAGATATAACCATTAGTGGCGTAGGTATGAATGATATTGATACTGATGAGACTAATATCGTCTATCAAGCAGCTAAAATGGTATTTGATAAAGCGGGTCAGGAGTGTAAAGGCTTAAGAATGCACTTGCATAACGAAATTCCTGTTGCCCGTGGTTTGGGGAGTAGCGCTGCGGCAGTAGTAGGTGGTGTTGTAGCAGCCAATAATTTATTAGGCAGTCCTTTAAATGAGCAACAACTCGCTGAACTTGTAACAGAGATAGAAGGACATCCAGATAACGTTCTTCCGGCACTTATAGGTGGAATTGTAATTGCTGGTTGGGGCAAAGAACACTTACTATATCATAAAATAAAACCAGGCGCACAACTGCAGGCTATCGTAGCAATTCCCGAATTTTTCTTAGCTACAAAGAAAGCAAGGGAAGTTTTGCCTACGCAAGTATCATTTCAAGACGCTTTATTTAATGTTAATCGCGCTTCATTAGTAGTATCGTCCTTATTGACAGAGAATTATGAGCTATTATCAGAGGTTATGGAGGATCGTTTGCATCAACCGTACCGTAGCGATTTAATTCCAGGTATGAACGCTTTAATAGAACGAACAAAACAAGTAGGAGCCATTGGGGTCGTGTTAAGTGGAGCAGGACCTACTATGCTAGCTTTAACAATTGATAATTCAGATGCTGTGGCAGCTACTATGCAACAGGTTTTCACTGAATATGGAATTCGATGCACCGTAAGACGACTTGTTCCTATCATGACTGGAGCAGAAGTTGTTCTATAATAGTAGTTTTTTTCGCCAGTAATTAGGTTCTGATGATTGACTTTTTTAGTAAATATAAGTAAACTGTTGCAAATATCTATAAGATTTGTTTTTCATCTTGAAAAAATATCAGGATGAAAAACTTTTTCTTTATACACATATCCGGAGTTGATTCAATGAAGAATAGAGTCGTTGTAAAAGTAGGAAGCAGTAGTATTACTATAGATGGAACTATTAATCATGAACAATTAGAAAAACTCACTACACAAATAGCCTATTTAACACGTAAGGGTTTTGAAGTCGTACTTGTTTCTTCAGGTGCTGTTGCAGCAGGATTAGGACGACTACATTGGGAGCGTGAGACTTTAACACTGCCACAAAAGCAAGCAGCAGCTGCTGTAGGGCAAGGTCTACTTATGCACCGGTACGAGCAACTTTTTCAGTGTGAAGGCTTGCATGTAGCACAGATATTGTTAACAAGTGAAGATGTATCTGATCGTAAAAGATACATTAATGCAAAAAACACATTTCAAACATTATTACAGAACGGCATAATACCAATAGTTAATGAAAACGATACCGTAGCTGTCGATGAAATCAAATTTGGCGATAATGACCGCTTAGCGGCGTTAGTTACAGCAGTTGTAGAAGCAGATGCGTTACTTCTATTAACAGATATAGACGGTTTATATACAGATAATCCTAAGGAAAATCCTGACGCCAAAAAGATTGATATTATTGAAGCAATCGATGAAAGCGTTCAGAAAATGGCCAAAGGTGCAGGCTCTAAGGCAGGTACTGGAGGGATGGCAACTAAAATTGAAGCTGCTCGGATAGCTACCCTAAGTGGAGCAACAGTAACTATCGCAAACGGTAGCCTACCTTGGGTGTTAAAGCGCTTATTTATAGAAAAAGAACTTATAGGTACGAAATTTTTACCTGCTAAAGAAACAATGAAACATAAAAAACAATGGCTAGCTTTTGCAAGTAAAGCACAAGGTAAAATATATATAGATAGTGGGGCAACGCAGGCAATACATCAGAATAATAAGAGCTTACTACTTGCTGGTTTAAGAAATATCTCAGGAGATTTCTGTGCAGGCTCTGTTATAGAAATCTGTACGGAGGAAGGACTAGTAATTGGAAAAGGAATTTCTGGTCTATCAAGTGGGGAACTGAGAATGTTACTTAAAGAAGAGACCCTACCTAAAGGCGTTATCGTTGTACATAAAAACGATTTATTCATAGTGTAACTTATAATATTAGGAGGAGATTCTATGTCAGAACTATTACTGAAGGCGAAGACGGCAAAAACGGCAAGTAGAAAACTAGCAGTAGTTAGCACTGAAGACAAAAATCAAGGACTATTAGCCATAGCAGAAGCACTTGAGAAAAATATTGACAAGATAGTACAAGAAAACAAAAAAGACATTGATGCAGCTGTTGCCAATGGCACATCACAAGCTATTATTGATAGACTTGTCTTAAATGAAGCGCGGATTCTTGATATGGTAACAGGCTTAAAGCAAATTGTAGAACTTAAAGATCCAATTGGTGAGGTGTTATTTGAGAACAAAATTGAATCTGACTTAGTTTTACAAAAGGTTCGAGTGCCTTTTGGCTTAATAGGGATGATTTATGAAGCCCGTCCGAACGTAACAATTGATGCAGTAGGACTTGCGCTTAAGACAGGAAATGCAGTTTTATTACGTGGAGGCTCTAATGCATTTCACAGTAATCTATGCCTTGTAGCTATCGTTAAGGAAGCCTTACAAGAAACAGCTATTTCTCCTGATACCATTCAGTATATTGAGGGTACAGATCGTAAGCTTGTAGAAGAGATGCTAACGTTAAATGAATACCTAGATCTAGTTATTCCTAGGGGTGGCGCTGGATTAATCCAAATGGTTGTACAAAAGGCAACAGTGCCAGTTATTGAGACTGGTGTTGGAAACTGTCACTTATACATTGAAAAAGAAGCTAATATAGATATGGCAATTGAGATTGCAATTAATGCAAAGACACAAAGACCTGGAGTATGTAATGCTATTGAAACGATTCTTGTCGACCAAGCTTGGGCTGACAGAAGCCTAGTAAAGCTTATAGATGCACTTGTGGAGAAACAGGTTAAAATATTAGGCTGTCCAACTAGTCAAAAGCTCGATGCTAGAATTTCGGCGGCATCAGATGAAGACTACTACACAGAGTTTTTAGATTATATAGTAACATTAAAGGTTGTTCAATCAGTTGATGAAGCAATTGAGCATATTGAGACGTATGGAAGTAGGCATTCCGAAGCCATTATTACTGACAATGACAATGTAGCGGCGAAGTTTTTAAACCACGTAGATGCGGCAGCAGTTTATCACAATGCATCAACTCGTTTTACAGACGGATTCCAATACGGCTTTGGCGCCGAAATTGGTATTAGCACACAAAAACTTCATGCAAGAGGTCCAATGGGCTTACCTGAAATGACAAGCTATAAATACCGAGTATATGGAAAAGGACAAATTAGAAAGTAGGTGACAGCTAATGCCACATAGAATTGAAAAAATAGAAGACTCCATATTTTTTGTTGGAGCTGGAGCAATGGCTGAAGCAATTATAAAAGGTTTAGTTTACTCAAGGATCATTCCTTCTAAGCACATATACGTTACAAATAAGAATAGCAGGCATAGATTGCTAGAGCTTAAGGACGATTATGAGATAAAAATCCCAGATTCATTAGAAGATGGATGTAAGAAATCCCGCTATATCCTTTTAGCAGTTAAGCCGTGGACAGTAAAGGCTGCCTGTGAAAATTTAAAGCCCTTCCTTACTAAGGAACATGTAATTATATCTATTGCTGCAGGAGTTACGACTACAGTCATAGAGCAAATATTAGGGTCTAGCAATGAAGTTATTCGAACGATGCCAAACACATCAAGTGCAATATGCGAATCGGCCACGGGTATCTGTGGTGGAAAATACGCAAAGAACGAAACAATATTAACTGTAAAGCGCATATTTGAAACAGTTGGCGAAGCAGTTGTTGTTAAGGAGTCACAAATAGATGCAGTAACAGCTTTATGTGGTAGCGGACCAGCCTATATCTACTATTTAATTGAAGGTTTAGAGAAGGCAGGAATTAACCAAGGTCTAAATGAAGAAGATGTTCGCAAGTTAGTCGTTCAGACCGTTTATGGTGCTGCTAAAATGCTCGTAGAATTGCACGCTGAACCAGCAATTTTGCGTAAACAAGTAACAACTCCAAATGGAACTACCGAAGCTGGCTTAAAAACATTAGAGAAATATGACCTGCATGAAATAATAGAGAAAACTATTGAGAGTGCACGGGAGCGTGCAAAGGAAATTGGAAAGGAAACTGAGAAAGAGATATGGAATACAAAATAGGTTACCTAGGACCGAAGGGAACATTTACACAGCAAGCAGCAGAACAGCTAATGCCAGATAATCATCAAATGATTCCATATCCAAGCATAGCTGATGTGTTAATTGCAGCCGATGAGGGTGAAGTTGATGCAGCAGTAGTACCGATAGAGAATTCTATTGAAGGCTCAGTTAATTTAACTGTAGACTTCTTAGCGCATCAAGTAGAGTTATATATTGTAAAGGAAGTCGTCGTGCCAGTATCTCACTCCCTACTTGTAAATAAAGGCGTTGCTTTACACGATGTTGAAGTTGTTGCGTCGCACCCACAGGCTATCGCACAATGTAGACAGTTTTTGCGTGAATTCGTGCCTAGCGCTATAACAGAGACTGTGCACAGCACTGCTAAGGCAGCAGAGATGATTCATGAGTCAAAAAGCACGAAAATGGCAGCAATCGGAACTGTTTTGGCAGCAGAAATTTATGACTTAAATATACTAGCAGCAAACATTCAAGACCGGACTAATAATAATACCCGTTTTGTTTTAGTTACTAAAAAGAGAGATGAGCTTGTCGAATACGTTTCTACACCTCATGAGCCTTGGAAAACATCAATATTAGTTACCTTAGGGAAGGACTATCCAGGTGCTTTATATGAAGTGCTACGGTCTTTTGCAGAGGAAGAAATTGATTTAACTAAAATCGAGTCCCGTCCAACAAAGAAACAACTAGGCTCATATCACTTTTTTATTGATTTACAAGGGCATATTGATGACCCTAGTGTTCAGAGAGCATTGGCGCACGTTAAGAAAACAGGCTCAACATTACAATACCTGGGAAGCTATCAATTATTAACCTTTGTCCCAGCGAAAAAAAGTAGCTAATAAAATATAGGAGATTTTCATTATGGTCGAAAAACTAGATTTAATTCTTAGTGAACTCCAAAAGCTAAATTCACGTGTTACTTATATCGAAGCGAATATGGCTACTAAAAAAGATATCGAGGATATACCTTTTATTAGACAAGCTGTATTAGAAACTAGTGAGATGTTAAGCAAATTCTTGACGACCATAAGTCTATCAATGAAATTATAGGTGAACACGAAGTATCTATCCACACATTACGAAGAAAACCTGTTTAAATATATGATGATACTATGATTAACAGTAAAGAAACGACACTACAAGGGTGTCGTTTTCTTTATAGCTAGTGCCCGCGAGCACGTTATTCGACCTTGAAACGCCTTGAAAATGATGAAAGAAGATTGCAAAAAACCAATGACGGGTTACTAATAAATGGTAAAAGAATAATATAAATATTCACCTGAATACATTATAGAAGCTGCTTTTGAACAATTACAAAATGAACGAGTTTATTTATCATATTCAGAGCAGCATCAGAAAAGTATATTTGAAGTCTTTTCTACATTTTGAGGTCAATATATGCATCAAAATGGCAAAAATGTATTTCTGCAGTGGACAAATTCAGCATTTTTACAAACCAAAATAAACATAAAACAATAAAAACACATAAACCCTCTGTAGAGCGAGTTGCCAATTTAGAGAGTGCTTCAGTGGACATATTAGCTTGTTGGATGATGCTGTGTATATTGTCAAGGATTGTACTATTATACGCTTAGATAATCCTAGCACTGGTTACGGCCAACAGACAATCTTCTGGCAAGCCGATTAGGATGGAAGTTAGGTGTTCGAGTAAAATCTGATAACTCTAGGCTGTCATTATGGCAGCCTTTTTTGTTTTTCTAGCAGGAAATTTCCATTTGTTGTAGAAAATTTAAGAAGATAAACGCGTGAAGTTTGATGAGGGGGAAGGGTTTTGAAATATGATAAAACAGTATATTTTGATACGTTTAACGTTCAAAGAACAACAGCTGCTGATGCCATCACTATCGATTTAGTAAAATTGTATGAAGCAATTATTTTTTACGATAGAATTATAATCTCTTTAGAACCTGGATTAGGTGCTTTAGATAAATTGCTAAGGTTATTAAATTATGAAAATTTATTGCGTTTGCTTAAAAATAATATAATAGTTTTTTCTTTAGAAAATGTGACGTATAAACTGTCTAATAAAAAAAATGCTGATTTTATAATTGGAAAACCAGATATTCTACCATATGAATTTGATATTGATGAAGTATTAGAAAATATATTCCAGAGTAATGGCTTGAAACGAAGGCAAAAAAGAGAGTTAAGAAGTATCTTACATCAAAACATGCAAACTATAAATTTTAATAAAATAGATAAATCTACATTAAGTAGCAATATAATTAAAGAGATTAACGATAAACAAATAATTGCTGAAAGCATTAAGCTTATGAATGATTTTATGTATGATTTATATATCAAGGAATTACTAGAAAATGCAATTTATAAAGTTGTTTTTAATAGTGGAAATAATTTACATATGAAATTTAATGATGATATAAGTATCGAAAGAAAAAATGAGTTGTTCTCTTTGGTAGGAGCAAGGATTTTTTCAATTTTAAGAGGCAATGTAGTTACCTTCAATTCTTTAGAATGTAACGCTACAAGTATTTGGGGTAACCCATCAACTGAAGCGGTTATTCAAGGAAAATTAAAAAGCATCTATTACAAAAGTGGTAAGACAGCATCAGCAGCTAATTTTTTAATTAATCTTGATGGGATTCCAAATATTAAAGCATTAATCGAAAATAAACAAATTGATATTAAAAAAGTAATGAAAATAAGAGGAAGAGCAAAAAACTTAAGAGAATTATTATTTAATTTAGGCGATTCTGATGAGAACGAGATTAGGAAAGCATATTTAGATGCATTGCAAAGCAAAGGAAGTTTTATTGAGAAATCAATACGTTTTGCAATACCGACAGCATTAGGAGCAACCGATCCTATTATCGGAGCAGGAGCATCTTTTTTAGATAATTTTTTAATTGACAAATTTAAAGGAAATATAAGAGTTTCTGACATATTTGATATTAAATAAGTCCCGCCAGACATCTGGAGGACACTGATTAGCTTAACGGCTAGTTGGTGTTTTTTGTTTTTAACGAATGATTCCAATTAACGTCGAAATTTGTCGAACGATTGTTAGAGGAATTCGCCTTCTCTCATAGAAATTTGGGAGTGAGAGGGGGTGTCTACTATGTACTTTGAGGTTGAATACTTTGAGTTAGCTATAATGCAATATTATGATGAAGTAAAAGATGATATTGAGAGGGAAAAGAACATTATTAAATATTATTTATCTAAAATAGATGATATTGAATATGTGAGAGATGAAGATTCTGAATTATTGTCAAGATTAAGTGAGGCATTTGTAATTACTATTTACGGTAGATATGAATATTTAATTAACATTTTATGCGAAGTAGTTCAGAGAGAGTTAGGTTTAGGAATAAGTTATAAAGATATAAAAAAATATGGTATAAATCAAGCGGTTTTTTATCTCGAAAAAACGACAGGCATTAGTATAGAAAAGCATAGTTCATATAAAACCATAGATAAATGGAGAAAATTGAGAAATGTATTGGCACATAATTATGGTGTTTATAAAGAAAGTGATATAGAGAAATTTAAACAATTAGGGATATATTGTAGCGGCGAGACCTATACTGTATTTGTCACAAAAAACGATTGTATGAAACTATTTGATGACTTTGACAATTTTGTAGAATATTTATTTTCTTCTCTTTTAGCCTTATGTAGGAATGAACATTATGATGTACTTGCACCTTAAAAGGTGCTTTTTTTCCAAAACAAACTTAACGGGAGGTAGGTGGTTACTTCTAATTTAAAAAGTAGTAGCTTTAACCATCACAAAGGTATGCACTAGGATGCACCCCTTTTTTATGCTTGTGAACACTCTCCCATCATCTGAAATGCAACCTTAATATTAATTTTCCCAAACGGAACACAAATGCAAAAGGTTGCAATATACAAAAGCTGGAGAGCCTTACTATGCTATGGTTTTTGGTTAAAAAATCATGCAACACTCTATGCAACGTTTTTCCGTTGCGTTGCAACCTAACAAAGCCTAACATTTGCCATTAGCATATGTTAAAAAATGCTATGGTATGTGCAACAGATATAAAGGTATTACCAGAATGGGAACACCTTCTCCCTAAAAAGGGTGCAATTGCACACCTAACAAAACACTTATTATTTAGGGTTGATGCTCTTTATGTATATTGACGTTAAACAAGTAAAAGAGTTTATAAAACAAAATAATAGTGAATCAATTCAGTTTCTATATAATTGCCAAAAATATTGGGTAGATATATCGACTCAAAGAACAGGATACGGAGAGAGATTTTTTTAGTATGTCCTTCATGTGGTAAAAGGTTTGCAAAATTATATATGATAGACGCCAAGCTTAAATGTCGCAAGTGTAGTAAGCACAGTACGTATTATTTTATTCAATATTGCACCAAAGGCGGCCATCTTGAGATTAGATATAGAATGCAGAGACTAGCAAACAAACATAACATAGACATAAAGATGCCTTTTGATTTTATGGACCATGTAAATGATCCTAGATTCAGGAGAGAGAAATTTAGAGAAGTGATAGAAGTCTTACAAGCACTTGAGAACATGAGGTTTAAGAATATATTTTGCAATGTTACTTATAATTCAAAAACAATAAAAAAAGTAATTAAAGGTACGCACCCTAATTTATTTATATACATGCTGAATGACTTAAGACAATACCAATTGAAATGGGAATAACATAAAAAGAAAAAATCCCCGCTCATGCAGAGATTAAAAGAAGTTCCTCAATTTGTCGCTTAATTATATCAAATATATGGGCAGTAGCACAAGCTAAGGGGGCTGCATATGAGCAATGAGGAACTATATGAGAAAATGAAAGCAGGAGACAGAAGCGCACGTGATGAGCTGCTAGATAATAACAGGGGTTTAGTTTTCTATTATTCAAAAATAGTATTCTGGACTTTGCAAGCTGCAGTCTTGCACAGCTCGTGAGATGGAAACTAATTAGAGAAATAAATATGATTACAAAGCGAGAATATGCGGCCGCTCAGGAAGGGCATTTTACAATAAGTCTAGACGCTAATATCAACAATGACACTGAGAGTGGAGAGCTAGGGGAGATCATTGCAGATGAAAGTGTTAATGTTGAAGCTGTGGCCTATGATAAGACACTAGTAGTCTTTTATGATTCACCAAAAGACGCTGGATTTTTACCACGTATTAGAAATTCATAGTATTTTGCAGGCTAATGAAATTACGAGCAGTATTCTTGTCATTCCAGGACTGGTGGCTAGATAATCAAACTAGATTTTATAGGGCCCAAAGCTATGACAAACCCAGGGTACAGGTATCAGGCTATAGCGATAGGACTGCTAATTTAGCAATTAAACGTATACGTATGAGACAGGATATGATTTGCAAACATTTTGCAAACGGACAAGATTAAAACATAAAAACTAGTTGGAACAAATATACACTTTAACAGTAAAAATCCTTATTATAACAATATTCATAGTAACTTTTAGAAACTAATAAAAACATTGAATAAATGACTTGACGAAATAGGGCTTGGTCGAATATAATTTTCTATAATATTTTAATAAAATAACAGAAAAACATAATAAATTCAGAAAATTTGGAATTTATAAAAATAGCGATGATTAGGACAAGTAACTAATGATTTTTAGTGTACAGAGAGCCTGGGTAGTTGAGAACAGGTCACATAGTTATTAGTGAACTCACCTTATAGCAATCTACTGAAAAGATAATCAATATTATCTTAGTAGGGATGATCGAGTAACACACGATACGTGTTTGAATGAGATCCATACATCAGTGATGTATGGATGAATCAGGGTGGTACCGCGACCAAAGCCTTCGTCCCTGTTATCAGGTTTATCCTGTATACAGTGACGGGGTTTTTTTATTACATTAAAAGCAATAATAAACAAGTATATATTTATCATTCAAATGATAATCTGGAGGTAGATGGAGTTGAGTATTCAAATTTATTTAAATGGTCAGTATGTTAGTAAAGAGGAAGCTAGCGTCTCGGTTTTTGATCATGGATTTTTATATGGAGACGGAATCTTTGAAGGTATTCGCTCCTATGGTGGCAATGTATTCCGTTTGAAGGAACACATTGAGCGTCTCTATGATTCTGCAAAGTCTATTATGTTAGACATTCCGATGAGCCCTGAAAAATTTGAAGAGGTTATATGCGAAACAATCCGCAAAAACAACCTGACAGACTCCTACATTCGTGTAGTAGTATCCCGTGGAAAAGGAGATTTAGGCCTTTGTCCAACTAAGTGTCCTAAACCTACTGTCATAGTTATAGCTGATTCTATTAGTATTTATCCAAAAGAATTATACGAAAAAGGCTTACGTACAATTACAGTACCGACGAGACGTAATAATCCTGATGCACTAAATCCAAAAATCAAATCCCTCAATTACTTAAATAACGTTTTAGTCAAAATTGAGGCGAACCAAGCTGGAGTTAGTGAGGCAATCATGCTAAACCATCAAGGATATGTAGCTGAGGGTTCGGCGGACAACATTTTTGTTATTCGTAAGGGCAAGATTGTAACACCACCAACCTACCTTGGAGCATTAGAAGGAATTACAAGACAAGCCATTATGGATATAGCAAACGAACTAGGCTACCCAATGGTAGAAGAGCCATTTACAAGACATGATGTATATATAGCGGATGAGGTGTTCTTAACAGGAACGGCAGCTGAGGTTATACCTGTAATTGAAGTAGATGGAAGAGTTATTGGTTCAGGTGAGCCAGGACCAATAACGAAAAAGCTCTTAGAAGAGTTCCGCAAAATCACTTATACAGATGGAACAAAAATATAACAATAACGCAATTAACATTAATTTTTTAAATATGAATGGAGTTGAAAATTATGACGAATAAGGTAACCCAAGGAGTAGAAAGAGCACCACATCGTTCATTGTTTAAGGCTATGGGGTATGTAGATGAAGAATTAAAGCAACCCTTAATCGGCATTGTAAACTCCCATAATGAAATTATTCCTGGACACAAGCATCTCAAGCAAATATCTGAGGCAGTAAAATCTGGTGTGCGCATGGCTGGTGGAACGCCAATGGAATTCTCTACGATAGCTGTCTGTGACGGGATTGCAATGAACCATTTAGGGATGCATTATTCCCTAGCAAGTCGTGAAATAATCGCTGATAGTATCGAGATAGTGGCAAGTGCCCATGACTTCGATGCACTCGTATTTGTACCGAACTGTGATAAGGTTGTGCCAGGTATGCTAATGGCAGCAGCTAGAATTAATAAACCATCGATTTTTGTCAGCGGAGGACCTATGCTAGCAGGGAGATTCAAAGATAAGCCTGTTAGCCTAAGTAATGTGTTTGAAGCTGTTGGAGCAGTGAAAGCAGGCAAAATGTCAGAAGCTGATTTGTATGAAATGGAAGAAAACGCATGCCCTAGCTGTGGATCATGTTCAGGTATGTTTACTGCAAACTCAATGAACTGTTTAACGGAAGCGATTGGGATGGCTCTGCCAGGTGGCGGTACAATACCTGCAGTGTTTGCCCACAGAGAGCGTTTAGCAAAATATACAGGCATTAAAATAATGGAAATATTAAAAGAGAATATTCGTCCAAAGGATATCATGTCAAAAGCAGCGTTAGAAAATGCACTGTCTGTAGATATGGCCCTAGGCTGTTCGTCAAATACTATATTACATTTATTAGCGATAGCCCATGAATTAGAAGCAGAAATAGATTTACAAAGAATTAATCAGGTAAGTAGTGAAACTCCACAGCTTTGCAAGCTAAGTCCAGCAGGGGACCAGCACATAGAAGATTTATACTACGCTGGTGGTATCCAAGCAGTAATGAAAGAACTGGAGTATAAACTAGATACTTCAGTAATTACGGCAACTGGTAAAAGCTTAGCAGAGAACCTACAGCATGCTGCAAATTTAGATACTAACGTCATTCGTCCAGCATCTGACCCATATAGCAAAACGGGTGGTATAGCTGTATTGTTTGGAAACCTAGCACCTGATGGAGCTGTTGTTAAACAGGGAGCAGTTGCACCAGAAATGTTGATTCACCAAGGTCCTGCTAAGGTGTACGATGGTGAGGAAGCTGCAGTAGAAGCTATAATGTCAGGACAAATCGTTGCTGGAGATGTTGTAGTTATCCGCTATGAAGGTCCTAGGGGTGGACCAGGAATGCGTGAGATGCTTACACCAACCTCAGCATTAGCAGGAATGGGATTAGATAAGCAGGTTGCTTTGTTAACAGATGGCAGATTTTCAGGGGCAACCCGCGGAGCATCCATAGGTCACGTATCACCTGAAGCGAAGGCTTATGGTCCAATCGCGGTCGTTAAAAACGGTGACATTATCGCAATTGAAATTCCAAATCGCAAGTTGGATGTACAAATATCAGAGCAAGAGATGAAGGAACGACTAGATTCAGAGAAAGAGGCTATTGACGCGAAACAACCTCGAGTAACTAAGGGCTACCTGAAGAGATATGCTGAGAAAGTACAGTCAGCTAATACAGGAGCAGTTTTTCAAAAGTAAAGCATGATTAATAAATCGCAAAATACACTTATATAAATAAAAAATGGATAGGGATAGAGAGAATATAAATGAGAAGAGGTGTATGAGAGTGATTGATAAAGATGGTAAACAACCAAAAGAAAAAATGAACGGCGCCCAAATGCTGATTGAGTGCTTGAAGCAGGAAGGTGTAGAGCACGTTTTTGGTTATCCAGGCGGTGCAATCATGAAGGTGTATGATGCACTATACGATAGTGGTCTAAAGCACTTTTTAGCACGCCACGAGCAGGGAGCCATTCATGCAGCAGATGGGTATGCAAGGGCAACCGGGAAGGTTGGCGTTTGCATAGCTACATCTGGACCTGGAGCAACCAACCTAGTAACGGGAATTGCAACAGCGTACATGGATTCAGTGCCGTTAGTATGCTTTACTGGGCAAGTAGGTACAGATTTATTGGGGACGGACGCTTTCCAAGAGGCTGACATTACAGGTATTACTATGCCAATCACAAAACACAATTATTTAGTTAAGCATATAAAGGATATCCCAAGGGTTGTTAAAGAGGCATTTCATATTGCTAGCACAGGTAGACCTGGACCAGTACTAATTGATTTATGTAAAGATGTAGGTGTGCAGCTAGCAGAGTTTGAGTATCCTGAATCAATCTATATTCGTAGCTATAACCCAACGTATATGCCGAATAAAGGACAAATTAAGAAGTTAGCAAAAATTATTAAAGAGTCGAAAAAACCACTTATCATGACTGGTGGAGGCTTAATTCGTTCAGATGCAGCAGAAGAGCTATATAAAGTAGCGAAGACATACGGAATTCCAGTAACATCTACATTTAATGGCCTAGGCTCTTACCCAGCTACAGACGAGCTGTTTCTAGGGATGCTTGGGATGCATGGAACCGTACCAGCTAACTGGGCAATCAATGAGTGCGATTTATTATTGAATTTTGGTGCCCGCTTTGATGATCGCGTTACGGGTAAGCTAGACGAATTTGCCAAGCATGCTAAAATCGTGCATGTTGATATTGATCCAGCTGAGATTGGCAAAAATATTCCAACGCAAATTCCAATCGTTGGCGACCTCAAACATGTATTAGCTGCATTAGCTGATTTTGTTGAGCCGTTGCCAATTACTGAATGGGTCGAGCAAGTTAAGGTATGGAAGAAAGATTATCCTGTAAAGTACACAACTGGTGACAATAAACTCAGACCACAGTTTGTTATAGAAGCACTTTATAATAAAACTGATGGCAAGGCATTAATTGCAACTGACGTAGGTCAGCATCAGATGTGGACAGCTCAATATTATAAATTTGATGAGAGTAGACAGTTCTACTCGTCAGGTGGTCTAGGAACCATGGGCTATGGTTTACCTGCCTGCATCGGGGCACAAATTGGACGTCCAGATAGACAGACTATTTGCATCACAGGGGATGGCAGTGTGCAGATGAATATTCAGGAGTTGGCTACAATTTCTGAGCATCAGATTCCATTAAAGGTAGCAATCCTTAACAATGGTGCGTTAGGTATGGTGCGCCAATGGCAAGAAATGTTCTTCCAAAAGCGTTACTCACAAACAATCTTCAAAGGTCATCCAGATTTTGTAAAGTTGGCTGAAGCTTACAGTATTAAAGCATTCCGTGCCACTACACCTGAAGAGGCAGAGCAGGTTATAGAGCAAGCCTTAGCATATGAAGGTCCTTGCGTAATGGAATTCGTCGTCGAACAAGCAGAAAATGTATTTCCATTTATACCTCCAGGTGCTCCCATTGAAAATATGATGAGGGGAGATGAATAGGATGAAAAAAGTGAAGAACGTAATTTCAGTACTTGTAAATGACCAAGCTGGTGTCCTTACACGAATTTCAGGTCTATTTAGTAGGAGAGGCTTTAATATTGATAGCATTACAGTAGGTCCAGCAGAAGAAGCTGGCTTATCGAGGATGACAATTGTAGTTGATGGTGATGAGCCTACTGTTGAACAGGTAATGAAACAGCTACACAAGCTGATTGATGTAATTAAGGTTCAAAACATAACTAATGAACCAAATGTTACCCGCGAACTAGCTCTAATTAAAGTCATGGTTACACCAAGTACTCGTCCTGAAGTATTAAATCTAATTGAACCTTTCAGGGCAAGTGTTGTCGATGTTAGTAGGAACTCACTTATAGTGCAAGCAGTTGGTGATGAGCCAAAGATAGCTGCTATGCTTGAGCTTTTACGTCCTTATGGCATTAAAGAAGTAGCTCGCACAGGGGTTGTATCGTTACTCCGTGGCGGTACTAGCCAGTCATAATCAGCTATATATGTAAGAAAATAAAATAATTGCAAAAATTAGGGGGATTTATAACAATGGTAAAAATGTATTACGACAATGATGCAAGCTTAGATAGTCTTCAAGGAAAAACAATCGCTGTAATTGGTTATGGAAGTCAAGGGCATGGTCAAGCGCAAAATCTTCGTGACAGTGGTCTTAAAGTAATTATTGGTTTACGCAAAGGTAAATCATGGGATACTGCTGTTGCTGATGGTTTTGAAGTATATAGCGTAGCTGAAGCTGTACAAAAAGCAGATTTTATCCAAATTCTATTACCAGATGAAAGACAAGCACAGGTTTACAATGACGAGATTGCTCCGAACCTAACAGAAGGTAAAACATTATCTTTCTCACACGGATTTAACATCCACTTTGGTCAAATAGTACCTCCAAGTAATGTAGATGTTATGCTTGTAGCTCCTAAAGGACCAGGCCACTTAGTTCGTCGTGTATACACAGAGGGTGGAGGAGTTCCAGGATTATTTGCTATCCACCAGGATGCTACTGGTAAAGCTAGAGATATCGCTTTAGCATATGCAAATGGAATTGGTGCGACTCGCGCTGGAGTACTAGAAACATCATTTAAAGAAGAGACAGAAACAGATCTTTTCGGTGAGCAAGCTGTTCTTTGTGGAGGAGCTTCTGAGCTTGTAAAGGCTGGATTCGATACATTAGTAGAAGCAGGATATCAACCAGAGATTGCCTACTTCGAGTGCTTACATGAGTTGAAACTAATTGTAGACTTAATGTATGAAGCAGGAATTAGTGGTATGCGTTACTCAATCAGTGACACAGCGCAATATGGCGACCATATGATTGGTAGACGTATTATTACTGATGAAACTCGTAAGGAAATGAAAAAAGTTCTTAAAGAAATCCAAGAGGGAGAATTTGCTCGCAACTGGATTTTAGAGAATCAAGCAAATCGTCCTGTGTTCAATGCAATGGCTAAGAATGACGAGAATCATCAAATTGAGCAGGTTGGTAGAGAACTGCGCAAAATGATGACATGGATTAATAAGAAATAAGTGTAGTCACAATTATATAGAAAAACATAGATATAGAGATAGAGGTGGTGGAAAGCATGCGAGAAATACAAATTTTTGATACGACTTTAAGGGATGGCGAGCAATCACCAGGGGTCAATCTGAATACGAACGAAAAGCTTGAGATTGCTAGCCAATTAGAAAGACTTGGAGTCAATGTTATGGAAGCAGGCTTTCCTGCTGCTTCACCTGGGGATTTTGAAGCTGTGCAAGCAATCGCAAATCAAGTCCAAAAAGCTACAGTCGCTGCGTTGTCTCGTTCTGTAGTGAAAGATATTGACCGTGCGTACGAAGCTATAAAAGGGGCAGTAAGTCCGAGGATTCATGTATTTATAGCAACTTCACAAATTCATATGCAGCACAAGCTACAAAAAACACCAGACCAGGTACTAGAAATTGCTCGAGCAATGGTTAAGCACACGAAAAAATATGTGTCTGATGTACAATTTTCTGCTGAAGATGCAGGAAGAAGCGACATTGAATATTTGAAGAGAATTATCGAAGCTGTTATAGATGAAGGAGCTACTGTTATAAATGTTCCTGATACTGTAGGATTTTTAATGCCAGAGGAATATGGTGAATTAATACGTAGACTAAAGACTGAAATACCAAATAGCCATAAGGCACAATTTAGTGGGCATTGTCATAATGATTTAGGTTTAGCAGTGGCAAATTCCCTTGCAGGAATTCGTAATGGCTTGGATCAAGTAGAAGGAACAATTAATGGGATAGGCGAGCGTGCGGGGAATGCTGCTATTGAGGAAATAGCTATGAGTCTCTACACGAGAGCGAACTATTTCCAGGCAAAGACGACTTTGGATTTGTCACAGATTTCAAGAACATCTATGCTGGTGAGTCGATTAACCGGTATGATGGTACCACGCAATAAAGCGATTGTTGGTGCAAACGCCTTTGCCCACGAATCAGGAATTCATCAGGATGGCATGCTAAAGGATAAGTCTACCTATGAGATTATTACTCCTGAAACTATTGGACTTAAGAAAAGCTCGTTAGTTCTTGGAAAACACTCTGGTCGACATGCCTTTAAGGATAAATTACAAGAGCTTGGATTCGCTATATCTGAAGAACTTGTTAATAAAGCATTTGAACAGTTTAAAGATTTGGCTGACAAGAAGAAGGAAGTCACTGATGCTGATATAAGTGCAATTGTGGAGGGAGAAGTAATTACAACTCCTCAGGAAACATATCAGTTAGATTATTTACACATCTCAAGCGGTAATTCTTCTATTATCTCAACAGCCACCGTTCGTCTTAAAACAGCAGATGGTGTTACACAGGAAGAAGCTGCATGTGGTGACGGACCAATTAATGCGATTTATAACACCATTGATCGTCTATCGGGAGAAGCTCTTGAGTTAACGGATTACCGAATCCGTTCAGTTTCTGGAGGTAGAGATGCACTGGGTGAAGTATTCGTTCGCGTTAAGCAAGGAAGACTAAGTGTGAATGGTCGCGGAATGAGTACTGATATATTAGAAGCAAGCGCTAAAGCATACATCAATGCACTAAATCGCATTATAGTTAAGAAGGGGGAAATGGAAAATGGGAATGACACTAGTCGAGAAAATCCTAGCTGCTCACTGTGATCGTGAACAAGTTAAGGCTGGTGAACTAATAAATGTTAAGCTAGATGGCACATTAGCTAATGATATTACAGCTCCTGTTGCTATCCGTGAATTTAATAAACTAGGTGTAGAAACTGTATTTGATAAGAACAAAGTATTTTTAGTGCCTGACCACTTTGCACCTAACAAAGACATCATGTCTGCTGAGCAAGCTAAAATAATGCGTGAATTTGCATATAAGCATGAAATAGTTAACTATTTCGAAATTGGCGAAATGGGCGTTGAGCATTGCCTGTTACCTGAGAAGGGACTTGTATTACCTGGAGACGTTATTATTGGTGCAGACTCTCATACTTGTACTTACGGTGCATTAGGAGCTTTTGCAACGGGTGTAGGTAGTACAGACTTAGCTTGTGGAATGGCTACTGGTGAAGCATGGTTGAAGGTTCCAGAAACAATTAAATTTGTATTCAAGGGCGAACTACAGCCATACGTTACTGGTAAGGATTTAATTCTACATGCAATTGGAGACATAGGCGTTGATGGAGCACGCTATTGCTCAATGGAATTCACAGGACCAGTTATAGATAAGCTAACAATGGATCAGCGTTTTACAATGGCTAATATGGCTATTGAAGCTGGTGCTAAATGTGGTTTGTTTGAAGCTGATGATACAACATTAGCATATGTTAAAGAGCGTGCAAAACGTGACTTCACAGTGTACAAGGCTGATGCAGATGCTGAGTATTGTCATGTAATTGAATATGATGTAACAAATCTTGAGCCAGTGGTAGCCTACCCACACCTTCCGGAAAATACACATCCAGTAAGCGATGGTAAGGATATCGTAATTGATCAAGTAGTTATTGGATCTTGTACAAATGGTCGTTTAGAAGATTTACGAGTTGCTGCACGCCTGTTAGAAGGTAATAAAGTCAATCGTAAAGTTAGAACGATTGTTATTCCAGGAACACAGCAAATTTATTTAGATGCAATGAACGAAGGTTTAGTAGAAATATTCATTAAGGCGGGAGCAATTGTTAGTACGCCAACATGTGGACCTTGCTTAGGTGGACATATGGGTATCCTAGCTAAAGGTGAAAGAGCTGTAGCTACTACTAATCGTAACTTCGTAGGGCGTATGGGTCACCCAGAGAGTGAAGTTTATTTAGCAAGCCCTGCAGTTGCTGCTGCTACTGCTATTAAAGGGACTATTACCGACCCGAAAGAAATAAAGCCGTTTGAGGAGGTAATGAAATAATGAAGTTAACAGGAAAAACGTGGAAGTTTGGACATGACATTGACACGGATTTAATTATCCCTGCTCGTTATTTAAATACCTCTGACCCAAAAGAATTGGCTAAACACTGCATGGAAGATGCAGACCCAACATTTGCTGGTAAAGTATCACCAGGTGAAATAATGATAGGTGGCAAAAACTTTGGCTGTGGAAGCTCCCGTGAGCATGCGCCAATCGCTATTAAAGAAGCAGGCATTACGGTTGTTATTGCTGAGTCATTTGCTCGCATTTTCTATCGTAACGCAATCAACATAGGTTTGCCAATCCTTGAGTCACCTGAAGCGGCTAAAGAAATTCAGGAGCGCGATGAGGTTGAGGTAGATTTAGACAAAGGTATTATTTATAACAAAACTCAGGATAAGACATACGAAGTTCCACCATTTCCGCCATTCATTCAAGAGATTATTAATGCAGGTGGCCTTGTGAACTACGTGAAAAAGAAGGTGAATGCCAATGGCTAAAAAAATAGCAGTTTTACCTGGTGATGGCATTGGTCCTGATATTATTGCAGAAGCTGTTAAGGTTTTAAATAAAGTTGAGCAGATTTTTGGTACTAGCTATCAATTTCAAGAATACCCTGTAGGCGGAACAGCCATTGATCAAACAGGTGAGCCGCTACCTGCTTCAACACTGCAAGCCTGCCTTGAAAGTGATGCTGTACTTTTAGGAGCTGTTGGTGGACCAAAGTGGGATAACCTACCTGGAAACAAGCGACCTGAAGCTGCTCTTTTAGGCTTACGTAAAGAGCTAGGCCTATATGCGAACCTGCGTCCAGCAGTAGTATACCCAAGCTTAGTAGGGGCATCGACTTTAAAGGAAGAAGTAGTATCTGGCGTAGACTTATTAGTTGTACGTGAGTTAACTGGAGGCATATACTTCGGAGAGCATAAGCGTACGACTACGGAATCTGGCGAAGAGAAGGCAATTGATGTATTAGAATATACACGTTCAGAGATTGAGCGTATTGTACGACTTGCTTTTGAACTAGCTATGAAGCGTCGTAAAAAAGTAACGTCTGTAGATAAAGCTAATATTATCGAGACTTCAAGACTTTGGAGAGAAGTTGTTGCAGAAGTGCAAAAGGACTTCCCAGAGGTTGAAGTAGATCAACAATATGTAGACAACTGTGCGATGCAGTTAGTTAGAAACCCTAAGCAGTTCGATGTAATTGTTACTGAGAATATGTTTGGTGATATCCTAAGTGATGAAGCAGCAATGCTAACTGGTTCGATTGGTATGTTAGCGTCTGCGAGTATCGGTACAGGAAATAACGCTATGTATGAGCCAATCCATGGATCTGCCCCTGATATTGCGGGTAAGAATATAGCTAACCCGATAGCTACTATATTATCTGCTGCTATGATGCTTAGGTTCTCTTTGAACCAAATTAAAGAAGCTGATGCAATTGAAGCAGCTGTTACCTCAGTGCTAGAAAAAGGTCTGCGTACAGGCGATTTAGCAAGCCCTGGTCAAGCAACTTTATCTACAACAGAGATGGGTGCAGCAGTAATAGCAGAGCTAGAGAGTATGTTCGCATAAAGATACCTTATTTCGATTAAATGAAGAAATCATGAAACTCCTCAAAACGAGGAGTTTTTTATTGCTTTTTTATATGGATATGATATCGTTTAAATTATATATAAAAGAAGGGAGCAAGGAGAAATGAATCAACGTTTTATATTATTAATTATTATGCTATTAATGTTCTCCGTTCTTATGAGTTGCTCTAGGATGGATCGAGGTATTTCAAACGAAGAATTCCTGCTACTAACTGACAATGGTGTTACTCAACAAATAGTGTTAACCAATAAATGGTATTAACCGACAAATAAACTAACAAATGTCAGCAGTACTCAATAGATAGATCACCGCAGTGATGTCAAATGTCTATAAAATAGGCGTTTATGCAGTTCGCTCCTAGGTCTTTGCGCATATAGTAAATTGACTATATTAAAAGGAGGACATTATTGTGGACCATAAACACATGAAACCTTATGTTGTAAAGCCTGGAGATACTATGTTTAAAATTGCTAGAAGGTATAATTTACCTTTAGATGTTTTGATAGCAGCTAACCCACAAATCCCAAATCCAGACTTAATTTATCCTGGTCAAGTAATAATGGTACCAGTACACCAACATGATCATTGTAAGGATTATAAACAGCGTCATCATCACCATCACCCTTGTCATCCGCATCCTACACCTAAGCCATCACCATATCCTTGCTTACCGTCAGGGGTGCCTAGATTTCGTTCGGGATTTATGCCACGGCCAATGCCTACACCACAACCTGGCGAATACCCAAGCTGGTGGATGAATCCGCCACATGAATATGGCGAATGGGGTCAACCAAACCCATGGCAGGACTGGGGAATGGATGATTATTGGGGCGATTGGCAATATGAGTGGGACAATAATTGGAATAACCCTAGACACACTACTTGCGACAAAGCTGATAAATAAACAAAACTTAGGGTGTAAAAAACATAAATATGTAGACTATAATAGTTAAGACATAAGATAGGGGGCGACTTAGCCCTCTATTTTCAAATATAAGTATTTGGGGTGATATTTAAATGGAGAATTTAAGATGCGCGATAGCGCAAATTAGACCCGTACTAGGTAATGTTGATAAAAATCTAGACAAGCATATTAAATACATACAAGACGCCATAGATAAGCAGGCAAATGTAATTGTCTTTCCAGAATTAAGCTTAACAGGCTATAACCTACAAGACCTAGCATATGATGTTGCATTAACGCTTGAAAGTCAACCTATAGCAAAATTACTTAACTTAAGTCACTCGATAGATATTATTTTTAGTTTTGTAGAAGAAGATGAGCGACATTCGTTCTATATTTCTTCTGCATATGCATCAAAAGGTAAGATTTTACATGTGCATAGAAAAGTATACCTACCTACATATGGGTTATTTGATGAAGCGAGATATTTCGATTCTGGTGATCGAGTTCAAGCATTCTGCACTGATATTGCAAGAGTTGGTATGATTATCTGTGAGGACGCATGGCACCCTTCGACAGCATATATATTAAGTACCGATGGCTCACATATTCTGTATGTTGTAGCGGCAAGCCCAGCCAGAGGTGCTGAGAATGGAGATATACAATCGGACCGCTGGTGGCAGTCCACTATCCAATCCTATGCACAGCTTCATGGTCTTTATGTCGTCTATGTAAATCGAGTCGGCTTTGAAGATGGACTTGCCTTCTCAGGTGGATCATCGGTGTACGATTCGGAAGGTCAGCAGATTTTGAAGGCACCATATTTAGAAGAAGGTTTATACCTGACAGACATAGATTTTCGCAAATTACGGAGAAGTCGAATATCAAATCCACTAAAACGTAACGAAAAAGTAGATCTTACTATCAGAGAATTACAACGCATATCTAAAGAATCTTTTAGTAATAGCTCTTCAAACAAAGATTGTGAAAAGGGTGGAAAATAGTATGAAAGTAGATATAAACAAAATATTAGATATAGATGTAGAGTTAACTACAAGAATCTTAGTGGAATTCATAAAAGAAGAAGTCCGTAAAGTAGGCTATGAGAAGGTAGTTATGGGATTGTCGGGCGGTATCGATTCAGCAGTTGTTGCATACCTAGCAGCAAAGGCTATAGGTCCAGAAAATGTGTATGCCATTATGATGCCTTACAAGACAAGTAATCCAGACAGTTTAAGCGATGCAAAAAAAATAGTTGAAGACCTGAAGATTAACGCTAAGACAATCGAAATAACACCAATGATTGATGCGTACTTCAGTTTGCCTGAGAGTGATTCAACTGAAACAGATATGCTACGGAAAGGTAACAAGATGGCTAGGGAGCGAATGAGTATACTATACGATCATTCTTCGCTATACGATGCACTAGTAATTGGTACGAGTAATAAAACAGAATTGCTTCTAGGATATGGAACAATATACGGAGACATGGCATCTGCGCTAAATCCTATTGGCGATTTGTACAAACATCAGATTTATCTGTTAGCACGATATCTAGGGGTACCAGATTCTATTATTACTAAAGCTCCAAGTGCTGATTTATGGGAAGGCCAAACGGATGAGCAGGAATTAGGTTCTACCTATGACGAATTAGACTGCTTTTTATATTACAAATATGACTGTAGATATACCGATGAAGAGCTTCTAGACTATTACGATAACGATTTCATAGCAAGGGTAGTTAAAAGAGTACAGATCAATCACTATAAAAGAAAGTCTCCTGTAATTGCGAAAGTTTCACATCGATCTGTAGGGCACGATTTTCTGTATCCAAGAGATTGGAACTACTAGTTTACTAAATAAGAAGCTGTATGCTACTATATGGTAGAACTTTTTAATCTAAGCTAACGAAATTGAATTTTGTTAAGCTAAGAATAGAGAATTGTATAGTAGGATGGAGTGAGAATATGGCTGGACATTCGAAGTGGAAAAATATAGCCCATAGAAAGGGCAAGCAAGATGCTGCAAGGGGTAAAATCTTTACCAGACTATCTAAAGAAATAATGGTAGCTGCCCGCCAAGGTGGGGGGGACCCAACTGCTAATGCTCGCTTACGACTAGCAATTAGTAAAGCACGAGAGCATAACATGCCAAATGATAATATCGAGCGCGTTATAAAAAAGGCAACGGGTGAGCTAGAAGGTGTTAATTATGAGGAGATATCCTACGAAGGCTATGGACCTGCTGGAGTCGCTGTATATGTAGAAGTAGTTACAGATAGTCGTAATCGTGCTGCCTCTGATATGCGCCATATATTTTCTAAATACGGCGGAAACTTGGGAGAGTCAGGTTGTGTAAGCTGGATGTTTGACAAAAAAGGCATCATTAATATTAACAAAGCAGACATAACAATTGATGAAGAAGAGTTACTGTTACTTGCTTTAGACGCGGGAGCAGATGATCTCATCGGTGATGAAGATGCGTTTGAAATTGTTACTGAGCCAGATAGCTTCGAACAAGTAAAAGAACAGCTAGTAGCTGCGGACATCCAAATAAACTCATCAGAGATTACCATGGTACCACAGAATACTATTAGCTTAACTGGTGATGATGCAAAGAAAATGCTTAAACTAATGGAAAAGCTAGAAGAAAACGATGATGTGCAGAACGTGTATGCAAACTTCGATATTTCTGATGAAGATATGCAGAAATATCACAGCTAAAATGTATATACACCTCGCAAATGTGGTCATACTGACTATATGACCAAGTTTGGGAGGTGTTTTTGTGTCTGTTAAACCATTTTTTATTACTTCAATAGTTATAATTTTTATTTTAGCTGCATCTTTGTTTTTACAAAACGCACAATTGCAAAAAGACAATAATCAATCTATAGATTATTCAAAGGTCTCAGTAATTGAAGATGTACTGCATCAAGAATCGTTCATCCAGTATACCTTATATAATGTTACTTTATATGATGAGTATTTGTGCGGTACTATAGATGAGGAACATACAGTCTTTTATGCGCCTACGGAGATTGCAGCTATAAAAAACTATCCACAGTATAGGCTGCTAAAATCTGAGGCAGATCACTTATTCCTGCACCGAGAGCACATGGAGTTCCATGCAAAATACAAAGATGCAATATACTTCGGTTTAAATGCAAGGAGTGAGCTTGTACTATATTACAAAGATTATGGTGTGGAAAATCCGCAAAAGGTATTCTTTCCATTAGAACAAGAAGCTTTAGAAGAATGGATGCTACCAAAACAATTAGAGGAACTAGAAAGAGGAATACCTATATATAATGTAGGAGATTATAACAGTGTATTATCAACTCTTACGGAATATATAATAGACTTTCCATATGGATATCCGATTGTAGTGGAATGATAGTACTTTAAAGAATAATAATAGCTTTATAGTTTCCTAAGTGAAAAGAATTAATTAAATAGTAAGGAATTTAGTGTGTATAATTTACTATTACGTGTAAACAATACTCTTAGAATAGGTTTTATTCATAGAATAACTTAATGGTAAAAATTGCATTTGCATTATGGTTTTTGTTTATGTTATTATGTTAATTGTCGCTCCAAAAGACATGCGACTGCAGACATTTGATTTCAAGTATAACAACATACTGCAAGAAAAACTTCAAAATAGTTGTTGACTTTGAAAATCAGATGTGGTAAGATAAATATTGTCGCTGCGAAACGGCGATTGACAACAAAGTTCCTTGAAAACTGTATAATGCAATCAAAACAACGTCAATTCGGATTCGCAAGAATCCAAAGCGCTTTTGATGAAAATCAAAACGGACAACGTCAATAAGAGAAATCTTGATTGACAAAATTAAAAGTCAGTGACTTTTGAGCTTAAAATCGACTTTATCTTAGCCGATAAGTCGTTAAGGATATAAACAAACATTTATTGGAGAGTTTGATCCTGGCTCAGGACGAACGCTGGCGGCGTGCCTAATACATGCAAGTCGAGCGGACAGAGATGAGAGCTTGCTCTTATCAAAGTTAGCGGCGGACGGGTGAGTAACACGTGGGCAACCTGCCTGTAAGACTGGGATAACTTCGGGAAACCGAAGCTAATAC